>JAKUUF010000080.1 GCA_022448705.1 SAR324 cluster bacterium
TATTCTTTCCAAATCCATTCACCTCTATTTTTTATTTCCGGATAAGCATAGACCAAGGCAGATATCAACAAAGCATGAAATGTCAGTGAAAACAGTACTCCGCCGGAAAAAAGCCAGCTGAAATTCATAATTAGATGCTGCTATTTTTCACCGCTGCGAAACCATGACAGGCGGGAAGAGAGGTTGTGAAAAAAATAATTCTTTTCCATGAAAATTAATTTTGCCTTTCTGCTTGATTCACTAATCAAGACTTCATCACCAATTTCAAGAGGCACTTTTTCTTTTCCGTCAGCTGAAAGATATATTTCCTTTTCATGGGTTTGCTCCGAAACTGCAAGCCTGATTTTGGAGTCGGCTGTAATTACCAGGTGCCGAGACCTGAAATCATACTCATTCAGGCCTGTGATGATCATACAGCGCAATTCCGGCATCACAATTGGAGAACCTGCTGCCAGCAAATATGCAGTGCTACCAGTCGCAGTACCTACAATCACACCATCACCGCGCACACGCCTGATATGCTGATCATTAATGCTTAACTCTACTGCAATCAGTCTTGTAGCGCCCCGAATTACAATTTCATTCACTGCATAATCAGTTCCATGAGGATGCACGCATTCAAGCACAGAACGTTCACTGATTATGTAATTTCCTTCAAGCACGCTTTGCAGCATATCACCCAGTTCTTCGCGGTCTCCCGCCGTCAGAAAACCTACATTGCCGAAATTGACAGCAAGAACAGGACATTGCGGAAACAGGCTCAAAGCCGCCAGCACGGTTCCATCACCGCCAAATGAAATAACCAGGTCCAGACCGTCCCTGCTTTTTACACCTTCTTCAAGCGTAGACATCTCTATACCGTGCGGTACAAACCAATCCTGCAGAAAATCGTACAGGGGCTGCTCTGACTGTGTAGAAAAAATCCCCACTCTGCGCAGATTAATTTTATTTTCGCTCACAATTCTTTACGTAAATAATTATCAGGTTTTTACAGCATCTTCGAGTAATTCCGGTTTTCATGTCAAGTGAAAAACCCTTAATGATTGTCGCTTATTTAGTGAAAGAAGTATATTATTAACCAATTTAATTATAATCAGTATTTTATTGGCCTCAAACTTGTTTTTAAGCCGTGATTGTGATACTGTTTACAATCATATTTAATAACATTAAATTTATAAATCTGTGAACACTTTTTTAAGAAATATAGGGATTTGGCTGGTGATCGGCCTGGTGATGCTTATGCTTTTCAATGTTGTCGGTCCCAGGGAATCAGACGAAAGGAAAATAACTTTCTCAGAATTTATTTCACAAATTGAATCCGGATCAGTACTCGAGGTTTCTATACGAGGCAGTCAGGTACACGGAGTAAGCAACACAAACGGCTCATTCCAAACTCAGGTTCCCAACTATCCGGCCCTGTTTGAAATACTTGATCGCCATCAGGTTCGTGTTCGGGTGGAACCTACAGATCAAACCAATCTTTTTCTGGCCATTCTCAACAGCTGGCTGCCGATGATCCTTATCATTGGAATCTGGCTTTTCTTTATGCGACAGGTGCAGGGAGGCGGGAGCCGTGCGATGGGTTTTGGCAAAATTCGTTCACGGATAACCAACACTGAAGACAATCCTATAAAATTTGGAGACGTACAGGGGATTGATGAATCTCGAGAAGAACTTGAGGAAATTGTGGATTTTCTCAAGGATCCCGGGAAATTTGAGCGTCTCGGCGGTGAAATTCCAAGGGGTGTTTTGCTGATGGGAGAGCCTGGTACAGGAAAAACTTTGCTTGCCAAGGCAATTGCCGGGGAAGCGGCGGTACCTTTTTTCAGTATCAGCGGGTCTGATTTTGTAGAAATGTTTGTAGGTGTTGGTGCCAGCCGAGTTCGGGATATGTTCGTGCAGGGAAAAAAACACGCCCCGTGCATCATCTTCATTGACGAAATTGATGCGGTGGGACGCAGCCGCGGCGCAGGACTTGGAGGGGGTAACGATGAGCGGGAGCAGACGCTTAACCAGCTGCTTGTGGAAATGGACGGATTTGAGGTCAATGAAGGTATTATTGTGATTGCGGCGACAAACCGTCCGGATGTGCTTGACCCGGCCCTGCTGCGTCCGGGACGTTTTGACAGGCATGTGGTCGTTCCGGCGCCTGATATCAAGGGGCGGGAAAACATTCTTAAAACTCACAGCAAGAATATTGAGCTGGATAAGGAAGTAAGTCTTAACACAATTGCTCGTGGGACTCCCGGTTTTACAGGGGCAGACCTGGCAAATCTTGTCAACGAGGCCGCACTTTGGGCAGCAAGGCAGGATAAGGAAACAGTTGGCAACGAGGATTTTGAACACGCCAGGGATAAAGTAATGATGGGTGCTGAACGCAGGAGTCTGCTTATAAGCGATGAAGAAAAGGAAACCACTGCCTATCACGAAGTTGGGCATGCTCTTGTGGCAGCCAGCATCGAGGAAGTTGACCCCATTCACAAGGTGAGTATAATTCCACGTGGTCGTGCTTTGGGGGTTACCATGCTGCTGCCGGAAGAAGACAGGCACAGCCATAACAAACGAGCATTGCTGGGACAAATTGCCATGACAATGGGAGGACGTGCGGCAGAGCAGCTGGTTTTCAATCGTTACACCACAGGTGCAAGTGATGACCTGAAAAGAGCTACTGAACTTGCCCGCAAAATGGTGTGCCAGTGGGGAATGAGTGAAAAACTTGGACCGCTGACTTACGTGGAGGATGCTGGACATGTTTTTCTTGGACGAGACCTTCAGCAGCACAAGGAGTTCAGCAATGAATCCATGCGCATGATTGATGAGGAAGTGCTGGAGATTCTAAGTTCCTCTTATGAACGCGCAAAAAAAATATTGAAAAAATACCGCAAAGCACTGGAATCTCTTGCAAAAACATTGATTGAGCAGGAAACTATCGATGGAGATTGTGTGCTTCAGGTTATGCAGGAATATGAGCCGAAAGCAAAAAAGAGTACTGTTAAGACAAACAAACAAAAAACAAAATAAGCATCCGAAACAATGCTGTTCTGTAAGACAAAATATAATCTAACAACAATACATTGCATAGCCTGTAATTAACCTCTAACCTCTTACCCTTCCCGAGATATCAGTGGAAACATTCTTGCCTTACTTTACCGGTAAATTTTCCCTTCGCTGGCAAGACCTTTTAGACATAGTACTTCTATCACTGGTTTTCTACCGCATACTGATTCTGATCAGGGGAACACGTACCATCCCCATGCTTATTGGCTTTGTTGCGCTGCTGGGCCTTTATCTCGTCTCACTGATGATGAATCTGGAAGCCACCCAGCTGCTGCTGGATAATTTAGGGCAATCTCTTGTTCTGGTGCTTGTAGTTCTCTTTCAGGCTGATATACGGAACGCGCTTGCGCAGATTGGAGTTTTTACACTTTTCCGGGAAGGTTTGCACAAAAAAAGGGATGTGGTGGACAGCATACTCCAGGCATGCCTGGTTATGTCTCAGAAAAGCATCGGTGCTCTGATAGTACTGGAACAGGAAGTGGGCCTGAAAAATTACAGCGACCGTGGAACACAGATAAATGCTGCTGTCAGTGAATCGCTTTTGCTGAGTATCTTTCATCCTTCATCACCTTTGCACGACGGTGCGGTTGTTATCAGCAACAAAGGTGATTTGCTGGCTGCTCAATGTATACTGCCGGTTTCTATGAACAGCAGGCTGAGCTCTTCACTGGGAACGAGGCATCGTGCCGCAATAGGTCTGACTGAAGAAACTGATGCAGCAGTACTGATTGTTTCGGAAGAACGAAAAGAAATCAGCCTCAGTTACCGCGGGCAGTTGATCCGAGGAAAAAATGAAGATATTCGCAAAGACCTGCTGGAGGTACTTGCAGGTAAAATCCCTGCTTCAATCCATAAAAAGGAGATTAAGGATACTTCCAGGAAAAAAGAGACTGAGAAAGCTGAAACAACTTCTCAAACAGGTACGGCTGCAGTGGCCTCAAAAAATCCTTCTCTGAAAACAAACTGAGCTGGACAAATGCGTACAGATGTTTCTTATAAAGTACTGGCAGTGGTCATGGCCGTATTCGTCTGGTTTCTGGCAAGAAAATCCGGAGAACCTATTCAGATGAGTTTTTATGCACCGGTGGTTTTCAAGAACGTCTCAACAGCATTCCAGGTTACGTCTAATCCGCCGCAGGTGAACATAGTTGCACACACAAACAGCAGGGAGTCGTTTAACCCACAGGAGATTCAGGCAGTTCTGGATTTGGAAAATGCTAAGGAAGGAACATTGTCCTATGTGCTTACAGAAAATCATATTTTATCTCCGGTCAAGGTGCAGATAACTCGCATTTATCCATCACAGATCACTGTCAGCATCGAGGAGCTGATCGAAAAAACTTATCCTATAAAACCTCGTTATCAGGGGAGACCGAAAACAGGTTACCTGCTTGGTGCTATCAAAATAGTTCCTGACACACTTACCATGCGGGGTCCGCGTTCGGTGCTGGAAAAACTTGATCATATTTCAGCACATGAGATTGAACTGGAAGGCCTTAAAGAAAGCGTCACCATGAGGGTTGATCTGGACCTGCCGGGAGGAAATGTGCAGGTAATTCACCAGGATGTTGATTATTACACTGCGGAAGTAACAATTAACAGTTTGCCCATCAGGAGGAGATTTGACAATGTTCAGGTTCAATTGACTAATGTTGAATACGCGAGTGTTATAAATCCCAAGACATTCAATGTGTTTGTGGAAGGACCAGAAGGCATAATTAGGGAACTTGATAAAGATGATTTTATTGGTGAAATTGATCTTTCAACATTCGAGCCCGGAGAGTATCCTAAAGTGACACCAAAAGTTGTTACACCTGAAGGAATCACAGTTCTGCAGCAGTGGCCCATTGTTTCAGTCTGGGTTAAAAATGAAAAAAACTAAAAATGATTGCATTGCATATCAACATCGATCATGTGGCAACAGTGCGTCAGGCGCGTCAGATAAGCGAGCCTGATCCTGTAACCGCAGCAGGACTTGTGGAGCTGGCTGGTGCTGACGGAATAACGATTCATCTGCGTGAAGACCGCAGGCACATCATAGATCGGGACGTGAGAATTCTGAGGCAAACAGTGCAAACCAGGCTGAACCTTGAAATGGCTGCCACAGAAGAAATGTTTGGCATTGCCCTCGAGATTGGTCCGGACATTGTCACATTAGTTCCGGAAAAACGTGAAGAGATCACAACCGAAGGCGGACTTGATGTAATTGGAGCCTCAAATATAATGCGCGATGGGATTAAACAGATTAGAGACGCCGGAATTCGGGTCAGCCTGTTCATTGATCCTGAAGAAGATCAGATCAAGGCAAGCAGAGAAATAGGTGCCGAGGATGTTGAACTGCATACCGGCTGCTATGCAAATGCGAAAAACATTGCCGAACTTGACAGTGAATACCAGCGCCTGGTGTCCGGAGCAGAAACCGCTCATCAGCAAAAACTTCAGGTAAATGCCGGACACGGACTGAACTATATCAATACCCAGCGGATTTGCGGTCTTCCGCATTTACGCGAATTAAACATCGGTCACAGCATTGTCAGTCGGGCAATTTTTGTTGGAATTTCTCAAGCGGTCAGGGAAATGAAAGAAATAATCATTCTTAATTCATAATTAATATGACAAAAGAAATTATCATAAACCACACCTCGCATGAGACACGGGTTGCAGTTATGGAAGGAGGACTCTTGACTGAACTGCACCATGAACGTGAAAAAGTAATGCGTGTTGTGGACAATATTTACAAAGGGAAAGTACTGAATGTCTTGCCGGGAATGGAGTCAGCATTTGTCGACATTGGCGAAGAAAGGGCAGCATTTTTACATATTGACGACATACTTCCTGAGAATGAAATACTTGGAGAAACTCCAAGGGAAAATGGTGAAAAAAAAGAAATCGGTCAACTGATTCAGGAAGGACAGGATGTTCTGGTACAGGTTTCAAAAGGCCCGATCGGAACAAAGGGTGCCCGAATTACGAACCATGTTTCAATACCGGGAAGGAACCTGGTTTATCTGCCGACAACGCAGACCTTAGGGGTTTCACGTCAAATCAGCATGGAAAGAGAACGTGAGCGGCTCAAGGAAATTGTGGATCGTCTGCGCCCAGAAAATTCGGGATTCATCATTCGTACTGTGGCAGAAGGGCACACTGAAGAAGATTTGCATTCTGATATTAATTACCTCGTATCAATATGGAACGATATCCTTGAAAAGTTCCGCTCACTTCCAGCACCGTCGCTTTTGCATTCAGATCTGAATATTGTTTTCCGTACCATCCGAGATATTTTCTCTTCTGATGTCAAGAAGCTGGTTGTGGATGACAAGACGCAGTTTCAAAAAATTCGCCAGTTTGTGCGGTCCTATCTGCCTCGTTACAGTTCTGTGCTGGAAAACTACACAAAACCGGAACCTTTATTTGACCATTACAGAATTGAGAATGAAATAGATCGCGCTCTTGGAAATAAAGTCTGGCTGCGATCCGGAGGACATCTTGTGATTGATCAGACTGAAGCACTTACTTCGGTTGATGTGAATACAGGTCGCTTTGTGGGTAAGGAAAGTCATGAAAATACGATTTTCCGAACCAACATTGAAGCTGCTGAGGAGATCGTCTCCCAGCTGCAATTGCGCAATATCGGGGGAATAATCATTATCGATTTCATCGATATGGAAAGTCAGCAGCATCGGCAGATGGTTTATCAGACTCTCAAGGACCACCTTCGCACTGATAAGGCACGAAGTAAGATTTTACAAATCAGCGAGATGGGACTGGTAGAAATGACACGTAAGCGTGATCTTGAAAATCTCAACCGCTACCTATGTGATCCCTGTCCATACTGTGATGGAACCGGTCAGATCAAGTCAGCTTCGACGGTCAGCTATGAAGCCTTTAGGGAAATCAGAAGAAGCTGCCGCCAAAACACTAAAGGTTCCATAACCTTATTTTTGCATTCTGATGTCCACAGATATATCCAGCAGGAAGAGCAGGAAGCAGTTAAATCACTGGAAGAGGAAATG
>JAKUUF010000081.1 GCA_022448705.1 SAR324 cluster bacterium
AAGATGTTCCGGAATTCCACAATAGGAATATAGTCATAATAATTCTGATCCAGCTACGCGTACATTTCTTTCATAACAATCAGCTTCAGCGTCGTAAAATCCTGATTCATGATGGAGGTCTTTGCCAGTGCATGATAAGCCGCTAAATCCTCAGGCACAGAGTTTAATATCTGCAATGCCAGATTTCCCATTTCGGCAGCCTTTTCGCAGGTATTTTTTGTTTTCAGTAGCTGATTAAGCTGGCTTTGCTGCTCAGAATAATCCCTTGCAATCTCGGTATTTTCTGCAACAGAATAAGCACGTAATTCCTCCGCAGTCATCTGCCGTTTTTCGGTTTCATCCAAATCATCAAGGTTAATCAGGGCCTGTTCGGATGAACTTTGATCTGACTCAGAAACCAGCGTGCCTACTGCATCTTTTTCGACACCTGAAGCATCTGAGACAGAATCATTCTCTAATTCTGGAATGCCAGTTGGAAAGTTCAGAATGGAGATATCATTTGTAAGGTTGCTTAATGCAATCAATTTTCCGTCAGGACTAAGCGCGCTTGCAATAAGTGGCGTGTTGTCTCCGTGCAGAATACGCAGCATTTTTCCACTCTTTACTTCCCATAAGCGCATTGTTTTATCTTTGGAAATTGAAATCAATGCTTTCCCATCGCTGGAAAACATTACCTGGCTTACAATGAAATCATGCCCCTCTAAATTCAGTAGCGGAGTTTTTGAAATTTCAGGTTTAATGCTCCAGATAAAAATCTGATTATCCTGACCACCGCTTGCCAGCAACCTGCCGTTGGGACTGAATGCCAGAGTTGTTACAGGTTTTTTGTGTCCTATGAGTTTAGCCAGCGGCTCTCCCGTCGGGTATTTCCAGAGCATAACCATAAAGTCTCCCCCGGCTGTCGCAAATTTATTCCCCTCGGGCGAAATCGAGGCAGCCAGGATTTGTGAAGTGTGGGCCTGGCGCGACTGCATGGTCTCACCGGATTTCAAGTCCCAAAGTACCCACTGTCTGTCTGATCCTGCAGAAAGCAGCACAGGCTGCACCTGATGATAACTGAGAGCATTTACTTTGCCTTTGTGATATCGCAAGCTGTTCAGACGGCTTCCATCTTCAGCATTCCAAATAATAACTGAACTGTCTGCACCTGCGGTGGCAAAACTTTTACTGTCAGGTGCAAATCGGGCATCCTGAACCCTGTGGCTGCCTACTTCAATAATACGGGAATTGTTTTTTGAATCTACTTTCCAGATCCGTACTGTTTTATCTGATGACGAACTGATGAGGAACTTGCTATCATTTGAAAAATCCAGCGTTTCTACAGAACGTTCATGGCCACGAAATGTTTTCTGATACAGTGAAGTTCCATATTCCCAAATTTGCACTGTTCCGTCTTCCAGGCCGGTTATAATCCTCTGTCCATGACTGTCATATCCAAGACTGATAAGCGCATGTTCAAATTTGTTAATGGTATGCAGCTGAGTCCCCTCCGACAAGCTCCATGTCTCAAGGCTGCCTCCTGCGGTTGCTACAGCAATTTCTTGACGAACAGGATGGATGCTTACATCGGTAATCGGATCTTTGATGTCAATCCCAAAGCGTTGTTTTCTTGCTCCCCAGTCCCAGACAATCAACTTTCCATCCTTAGAAGAAGATACAAATAGATCTCCCTTCAGGTTAAAATCAAGAGCCGTAACGGCTTTTTTATGACGTGGAAGTTTAAATTGAAGTTTCATTTCTGTTATATCTCTGAACTGCAGACTTCCATCTTCTCCTCCGATTGCGAGAATATTTCCATTTGGATGAAAGGCCAGACTTTTTACGCTTCCTTTACCGGTAACCTTTGAAGATTTAAGAAGTTTTTTTTCTTTAATGTCCCAGAAAATAACAGTCCCGTCCAGACTTCCAGAAGCCAGAATGGATCCTCCAGGATTCAGTGCAAGAACAGAAACCGCACTCAGATGCCCACGCAGAACTGCCTGTGCAGTTGTCTGATCGGTTTCCCAAATTCTGACTGTGTCATCTTTCCCCCCTGTTACAGCCAGTTTACCTGCGTTATGCAGCACAAGTGAAAGCGCATTATGTTCACGATTGGTAATAATACGTTCCCTTTTACCGCTTTGGGTTCTGTAAATTTCAAGAGAAGAACTTCCGGACAAGACAACAGCATGCTGATCATCAGGTGAGAAAATGGCATCTTTAACCGGTTCATTCCCAATTTTCATACTTCGCGAAAGCAGATAAACATTTTTATTATTTGCACCAGCGTCTTCCTTGGCAAAAGCATGTTCAGAATGACCTGCATACAGAATGACTAAAATATAAATGAAAATTTTGATCTTCATTGAAGCAAACATGCATTTAAAATAATTATATGAAAATATTTTGCGCTTCATCTCGCATTCATATCTAATAGTTTGTTTACCGTGCATCTGTAAGGAGTTTGTGGTAAAAAACTTGGGCTGCAGTTTATTGTTTACGTACCAGTCATTCAAAACAATGCATACAATGTATGTATACAACGACTGGGACTGTTTTCTTCAAGAGCATGATAACTATAGCAGATTATAAATTGTGTTTAATTTAAAATTGAGAAAAAAGCCTGTCGAACAGAACAGCGAGCATGAAGACCAGGAGCATTCAGATGATGTCCCTATGCCGCTTACCTCACATCTTGGAGAACTGCGAAGACGGATTGTCCGTGTAATTATAGTAATATTTGTGGCTTTCGTTGGAGCAACTGTAATAGAGATGGAACTCGACCAGCCCATTTTATCAGCCTTTCGATCGCCATTGGATTTGCGAAACATTCCACTGGTTTTTATTCAGTTAACTGAGCCGTTTTTCACATATCTGCGCATCGGTCTATACACCTCCCTGTTCCTGACATTCCCTTACCTGCTTGGACAAATCTGGTTGTTTGTAAGACCTGCACTTTATGGAAAAGAACGTAAAGCAGTCTGGCCTTTCATACTGCTGTCTTATCCTCTTTTTGTGGGTGGAGGACTTTTCGGATATTTTATTGTGATTCCTTTAGGCTATGATTTCTTTCTTGGTTTTGAGAATGAATTTACTCTACCCACACTTAGCATGGCCAGTTACCTGTCGCTTACTATCCACCTTTTATTTGCATTTGGATTGGTTTTTGAGCTGCCAACAATATCATTCATCCTCACTAGGCTTGGCATATTGAACGCTAACTGGCTACGAACTAACAGAAAATATTCCTTGGTTGTAATATTCATAGGTGCAGCCGTATTGACACCTCCAGATGTTTTCACTCAAGCCCTGATGGCCGGGCCATTAATTATTCTCTATGAAATCAGCATTCTCGTCTCACAAATGGCAGGACGCAATACAGAAAAACCTGAGCCTGCGAAACCAAAATTACAGGAACAGCAGTCTGAAAAGTGAACTTCATTTACTTCTTCTTTAAATTGAGAAGCAACAGAAAATTCACGAACTAGAAAAGTTAAGGAACCAGTTATCCTTATCAATGCAGCATGTCAGTCAGTTCGTTCAGGGAACAGACACTGATATCTGCAAGTTCTGGCCATGCAAAACTTCCGCTTGGATCAACATGAACTGTTGCAATCTCTGCCGCACGGCCCACTTGTAAATCGTAAAGATAGTCTCCCACAATCAAAGCCTCGCTAGTACAAACATTCCACTGGTTCAAAAGCTTTTTTATGCCTTTGGGAGATGGTTTGGGTTCTGCGCACCAGCGTCCAATTACAGATTCCCTTGTGAAGTATTCTGACAGTCCAAGAGCCTTAAGTGTGGTCCATGCATTCTCTCTGGTATTTAACGTAAGGATTCCTAAAAAATAATTCTGGCTGCTAAGTGTTTCCAGTAATCTTTTTACTCCCGGCGCAGGACTGGCGTTTAAGGCCAGTTTTTCTTCTATCTCCTGCAGCTTCTTTTTTTGCTTGCGAGACTCTTTTACAGGAAGTGACTCCAATGTCTTGATTATAGGCTGTCCCTCTGGAATTCCCAACTCTTTTCGGATAGCATTAAAATCGTGCACAGCAATCGTAAGTGTGCCGTCAAGATCAAAAATCCAGTGTTTGCGCTTCAATAGATGATGGTTTTTGGACATTATTTCTGCCGGAGAAATTGTAATCTTATAGACTTCAGCGATGCATTCTAAGGATACCTCATCACCTGGGACAAGCCAAAAATCGGAACTTCTGCTGCACGTTAAAAATCTCAGCCGTAAAGTTTCAGGCAATTGGATCTGGGAAAATATCAGCTTCGAGTTATCTGCAGGACAGAGGCTTGCTCTCTCAGGTACATCCGGTAGCGGGAAAAGCATGTTGCTGAGAACACTTGCAGGACTGGATGTTCTTGAAAAAGGACCATCCGGTGAAGAAGGCTCCATAAGTTTCTCGGGCAAATCCATTACAGAATGGAAAATGCCTGAATACCGTACAAGAATCGGTTACGTCCCTCAGCATCCAGCATTTCCCGATGAAACAGTTGAAGAGTGTTTCAAGAGGGTATTCACGCTGAAAGCAAACCAGAATAAATTTTATGATCGAGAAAAAATTCTTTTGTGGCTGGAACAATTATCACTTCCGGACACAGGCAAAAATAATTCAGACAAAGGCGATTTCACAGAATTGTTAAACCGCCCTGCCAGGGAACTTTCCGGAGGTGAAGCACAGGTTGTGGCAATTTTCCGTGCACTTCAGCTTGACCCTCAAGTGCTGCTGCTTGATGAACCTACCGCATCCATGGACGCGGAACTGGCACGGCTAATGGAGGATTTGCTTGAAAAATGGCATAAATGCTCCGCTGAAATTTTTCCAGCCCCTCTTGGCCAGAAGGCTCAAAGAGCATGGATCTGGGTCAGTCATAATCCGGAGCAATTGACAAGAATGTGCGGACAAACTTACAGCCTCGACGCGGACGATGGAAAATAATTATATGTTTCTAACAAGCGAACAGCTGCTGTTTGCCTCGGTGTTGATGGCAGTCAACATAGGCTTGTCAATCATAATCCGGCTTGGAATGGGGAAGCAGTGGATTATAGCTTCCTTGAGAATGCCTGCACAGCTGCTGCTTGTCGGTTTTTTACTGGACTGGGTTTTTGCACTGAATAATCCTGTCTGGATCCTTGGAGTGGCACTGTTTATGACAACAATTGCCTCCATCACCGCAGTTGGACGCACCAGCAAAAGATTTGCTGAGATTTACGTAAGCAGTTTTGTTTCAGTACTCGGTACGGCTTTTTTTATAATGTTTTTCGCGCTTAAAGGCATTTTGCAGATTGATCCATGGTATTCACCTCAGTATCTTTTTCCGCTTCTCGGTATGGTTTTGGGAAATACCATAAACGGAATTTCACTGGGGCTGGATCGTTTCATGGACAGCCTTTCAGTACGCCGCAAAGAAGTTGAGATGCTGCTCAGTCTTGGAGCAACCTCATGGGAGGCGGCCAATGAATTGATCCGTGATGCACTGCGCACAAGCTTGATACCCACCATCAATTCAATGCTGGTTATGGGAATTGTAAGTTTGCCAGGCATGATGACCGGTCAAATACTGGCCGGAGTCAGTCCCGGAGAAGCAGTCCGCTACCAAATAATTGTAGTTTTCATCATTGCTGCAGCAGCGGCTCTTGGCTCAACGGCTGTTATTGTCCTGGCCTTCAGAGCACTATTCAGTTCACGTCACCAGCTTCTCTTTGATCGCCTAAGGAACGTTAACTGAACTGATAATTTTATTGCAGAGAATTTTGCCTCAGATTATCAGTTTCAGAATCCTCGGTAGTACTTCGAAGGTTGCTTCCAGATATCCTGGAGATTCTCCGTCAATATCCAGAATAATTTGCTCCGTGCTTGAAGCAGTAAATCTTCGAACTTTTTGAAAAAATACTTCCGGAATCTTCAAGTGTGTACCCTTATAAATTTTCGGCAGGTGCCAGAGGAATTTGGCCAGGCTTATTTCTTTCAGCATCAGCAAATCAAGCATACCGTTGTCAAGTTCAGCTTCCGGGGCAGCCAGCATTGCACCGCCAAAATAACGTCCGTTCGCCAGTAAGCCCAGCCTTGTCTGAATCTGCTGCTCCGGACCATCATCTATTTGAAATTTTACAGCCTGGTTAGGATGAGTCAGCACGGTTTTTATTGTAGCCCACAAAAACAGCGGTGTACCTTTCAAAAAGGCTGGTGGGCGGGAGTTTTCGATACAGCGGTCTACTGCGCCGCTCAGCCCAAAACTGGCAATGTTGTCAAAATAGCGGACCTGCTTTGTGCTATCTGATTTTGTGAATGTGACTTTTCCCACATCAATCTGACGTACCTGTGCCTGCTTCAGATTCTCAACTGCTGACTGCCAGTTCGCGGGAATTCCCAATGAACGCTGAAAATCGCAGCCTGTTCCGGTCATCAAAAAACTCAGAGCTGCATCGCTGCTGACAGGTAAATCATTTTCAATAAAACCATTGAGAACCTCGTTCAGATGCCCGTCTCCTCCAACTGCAACTATTCTGACTGCGCCATTCTCCAGTTCCTGGCGTGTCAAATGTTTGGCATCACCACGGCAGGTTGTCTGAATTGATTTGAACGGTCCAATGCTCTGCTTTAGTGCCGACTCAACGCTCAGCCAGATCTTTGCGGTTCTGCCGTTTCCCGCCTGGGGATTCACAATTACAGCAGTTTTCAAATTCTTCCCAAATACAATTTTTGACAAAAAACTTGCGACACCATTTAGATTTTCTTATATTGCATGCTCAAAAATACTTTGACTGTCTTTAATTTGAGAAAAGATTACAAAATGAAATTTATTTCAATCAATCTTCTTTTGGGAACATTCATGCTTACACTTTCTGCATGCAACTGGAACAGAACAGAAAAAGCACAGCAGCAGATTTATGCTTCAGGTTCCGATGCTCCATCCGCGCTTAGTGAAACACTTCAGAGAAACCAGGACTATTATAAAATATCTGATGATGAACTGCTGAGCAAAATGCGCTAGTCAGTTTCA
>JAKUUF010000082.1 GCA_022448705.1 SAR324 cluster bacterium
CCATCATAAACTATTTTCTCACCTTTAGAGTAATTGTTAAGTGTCATGTTTTGTGCAATTTGACTCTGAACGGGTGATGAAATTGATTCTCCAAATAACCATGTCTGTTGCAGGAACTCGGTGATTTCGTGCGTTTTTTTCAACTGTTCCGTCAACTCGTTTCGATGTACAAACTCTTTGAACAAAATTTCTGGAATTCTTAGTGTTTCAATATGACTTAAGGCACGATATATTCCGGTGCTTTTAAGGCCAAACAGAACCGCCAGGTCTCCAATCAATGTCCCGCTTGATAACTGATAACTTGTTTTTTCTTCTGCAGAAAGGAATTCAGCCACACCAGTGAGCACCAGACACGCATGGTCCGGGATTTCCTGATCTTTCAGCAAGACTGTTCCGGGACTGACTAATTCACGTTTACAATTCAGCAGCATGTGGATTTCACCGTCTTCAACATTTGGATAATATCCCTGAAGGTAAGCTCCTCCAAATTCAAGAGGATAATCTTCATGACCTTCAATTAAAACATCGGTGCTGCCGAAAGTGACGCCACATCCAATTAACTGCTCTTCTTCTGAAAGCTTGTGGGCGGTGTGAGCTAATATGATTTTTTCAGATTTGTCATCCTTGAAATCCTCAGCCTTGCCGTGAATGATTCCTCCTCCAATATCAATTTTCTTTACTTGTACGGGGCTAAGGTAATCATTCCAGACTTTATTTTTTAATTTGCTGCTTATTCCCGGCTTTTTCTTATTATTCTGGAGCATCTTGTTCAGTATATCATGAGAAGCTACGTCTGCTAAATGAGCGTAAGTTGCATACCCGTCTTCCCAAAGTGTCCTGAAGAATAGTATATTTGTTTCAACAGGATGAGGTGAATATACTGGCTTTACTTCCAGTCCATCAATATTGTTCCATTCATCAAACTCAAGGTCACAAACTTCGAAATATTCTTCAAATGTGCTTTCCTCGATAGACATAAGTGAGGATAATTTCTTTGTAACAGAGGCACGCACCATCTGGGTGGAGTAATACTTTATTTTGTGATTTGTATGGATCAGAGTAGTCAGTCCGGCAAAATGATCATCATGGGCGTGTGTATGAAAAATCCCCTCTACTTCATTCACATCAACGCCTATGGCATTTAGGGTATGCGCAATGTTGGGACCAACATCGATTAGAAATATTTTCCCCTGGAAACAAATAACACTGGCCATGCAGGGCCGATCAATATCCCAGCCGTCTCCTTCACCGGTATGAACGACTGAAAAATAATCACGCTTGAAATAATGATTTTCCAGTTGATAGGGAGTTTCATAGGTTTCATTTTTTGCCAGATTCAGGTCGACTTCTACACTTTCATCTTTATAAATAAATTCGTAGCAGTTTACTTTCTTTCTGACAACCTTGACTCCGTTCAGGACTTCCACTGGCTCATGATCAACAATGACTGATTGCAGCAAATCGCTGCTAGGCCGTATTTCCCCGAAAGCAAAGAATAGCTTTATTCGCATCATCTCTTCTGCCTGTTCCCGAGGCAAGCCCGAGGCAAGAATATCTTCAAGACTCGTCAGACCATAATTACCCCTGTAAATGTAATTCATCTGCGCATTAACCACGTTTTCTTGTCCTATCAGCAATGGTTTGGCGCCTGTATTGTTAGGATGATTTGGGAGCAGCATACCCTGTCGGTAGAGCATCTGAAGTACCGGAAACTCAGCTAAATTTGCAAAGTCGCCTTTTTGTACGCTCAGGTCTGAAAGAAGGATGGCATTTGGTCCGGTTTCATTAGTAATTGTCCCATGGGAATGATGGTTAGGACCTGACCCGGAATCTGTTTCTATTTCATAATCATGTATCTTGCCGGCTTTCATCAAGTGTTTGACGCTGTCCGCTGGACATCCACAAAGTACAAATAATTCTGCTTCGGGGACTTCCAGCCAGAAAACACCGGCAGATATTTTTGTCTTAGAAATTTTGGACATTGAGGTATTCAAAAACACCCGGGGGTGATTTAAGATTCCCGCCTGGTTAACCTCCACTGACCGGAGGAATCAAGCAATATTCTGCACCATCGGTAAGAACAGATTGCTTGTCAACATAATCATCCTGATGTGCCAGTCGGGTTGATTTTAATATTGGTCCTGCCTGAGGATAATTTTGTGAGAGCAGCTCTATAACCTGCTCAGCAGTGCATCCCTCAGGAACTTCCAGCGAAATCGGCTCCTCTGAAATTATTTCCTGGAGCACAGCATAGCAGATCAGAGTGATTTCCACAAATCTATGAAATATTGAAAATTAGGTCAAACAAGACTATCCCCCATACAACTACGAGATTTATGGATGCCATTAAAACCGCTGTGCTTCCTGCATCCTTTGCTTTGGCAGAAAGTGTGTGTTGTTCTGTGGAAATTCTGTTCACTGCAGCTTCAACTGCAGTATTTAGCAATTCTATAATCAATACAAGAAGGACGGATCCAATCAGCAAAATACGCATAATCAGAGAAACAGGCAAAAGAAGTGCAGCAGGAATTAAAATAACTGCAACCGCTAATTCAATGCGGAAGGCAATTTCATCATAAAATGTGTTTCTTAGGCCCTGCAAGCTGTAGTCAAATGCTTTCCACAATATAAGCAAAGTTTTCATTCAGTCATGCTCTTAGAGTTGCCTGAAATTCGTTTTCAAGACGCCTGACAATTTTATTCCTGATCTTTCCCACTTCATCATCGGTGAGTGTTCTGTCTGATGCCTGGAAAGTAAGGGAATAAGCCAGACTGCGTTTCCCCGCATCGACCTGTTCGCCTTCATATACATCAAAGAGAGTGGCGTTTTTAAGCAACGGTTTCCCTGTTTGAAGAATGACAGGAGTGACATCCTCCACAGGCAGGCTTGCGTCCATCACAAAAGCCAGGTCCTCAAAAATGGGAGTGTAGTTTGAAATTGACTTCATCTGGTGATTTTCAATTCCAAGCCTGATGATGAAATCAAGATCAAGTTCCGCAACACAAACAGGCTGCTCCGGAAGATTAAAATTATCTCTGATTTTTGGATGTAATTCTCCTGCAAACCCTAATACATTTCCATTTACCAATATGTTAGCGCAGCGTCCGGGGTGACAAGGCAGTTCCCTTGATTTTTTCCACTCAACATCGTCAATATGAAGAGATTTGAAAAAGTGCTCTAAAATCCCCTTAAGGTCAAAGAAGTCATAGTGTCCGTGGTCCTGATTCAGCCAGGAATTAGTGTTCCGGACTCCGCTCATTAAAAAAGATAATCTCTGGGGTTCATTCGGAAGCAATTTACCTTTTTGCGGATGAAACACGCTTCCAACTTCAAAAGTATTAACTTTATCTAAGAATCTCAGATTAGTACGTGCAGTAATCAATGCGCCGGGCAGCAATGAACGACGCAGGTGGCTACGTTCCTGTGACAGAGGATTTTTAATGGGAATAAATCCATCAAGGTCAGTATTATTTTCCATGCGCAAACGTGCTTCGTCTAGGGGATCCATGATGGAGTAAGTAATAATTTCATCCATGCCGGAAGCCACAAGGATATCCCTCACACGTTCTGTTCCGTCAAGATTCTGATTTCCATGCTGGGGAGGAAGTTCATCTTTAATCAGAGTTGGAGTGAGATTTTCGTAACCATAAACCCTGACTATTTCTTCAACAAGATCTGCAGGGATACGAATATCCATGCGATGGCTTGGAACAGTTATTTTTAAGATTTTCTTTCCTGAAACTTTGAAATCCAGAGCACTCAAAATTTTTTTAATCTGCTCAATGGGAATATTTACACCCAGCAGCCGTTCCACATATTCCGGATTAATATCCAGAGTTACTGCTTCTTTAGGGCTTGGATAAAGGTCTCCGGCGGTCTTTTCAAGTGTTCCGGAACCATGTTCAACCATTAATTGTGCTGCCCGCAAAGCAGCCCGAAGCGTACCTTCCGGATCAACCTGTTTACCGAACCTCTCACTTGCTTCCGTACGCAGTTTAAGTATCTGTGCTGTACGCCGATTATTGAGAAATTCAAAGTTCGCCGCTTCAAGCAAAATGTTGGTTGTTGCATCAGTCACTTCTGAATCTCCTCCCCCCATTACGCCGCCGATTCCTATATGGCCTGCTGTATCAGTGATCATCAGCATATCGCTGTCAAGTTTGCGTTCAACATTGTCCAGTGTGAGCAGGGATTCGCCTTCTTTAGCACGACGTATGATAATTTTTGGTTTACCGCCATTTGCCCGCTTGATAAGCTTATCGTAATCAAAGGCATGTAACGGCTGTCCCAGTTCCATCATCACATAATTGGTGATGTCAACAATGTTATTGATTGGGCGCATCCCAACTCGCAGCAGCCGCTGCTGCATCCAGAATGGTGATGGAACAATTTTAACATCACGTATTAATAAGGCAGAATAGCGTGAACAGATATCTGAGTCATTTATTTCCAGATCAACAAACGGCGGTTGTTCTAGGACTTCCAATTGTGAGACATCAGGGATAACACTCTGGTCTAAAGCCTCTTCTGTCAGTGCGGCAACTTCACGGCCTATTCCCAGAATGGAAAGCAAATGACTGAATCCCCCTTTTATATCAAAATGCAGT
Source organism: SAR324 cluster bacterium (assembly GCA_022448705.1). GTDB lineage: Bacteria > SAR324 > SAR324 > SAR324 > NAC60-12 > Arctic96AD-7. The sequence continues at coordinate 4,609 of JAKUUF010000082.1, forward strand.
ATTACATCACCTAAATATTCCTGCAGCAAAGTGCCTACTGGTGCATCTCCAGGAAGTATCAGAATGCCCTCGTGGTTTTCACTGAGTCCTAATTCAAGTTCCGAGCAGAGCATCCCTTCTGATTCGATGCCTCTTATTTTGGCGGGTTTGAGTTTTTTAAGAGGGAGATCCTCTTGATGTGCATCAATAAGCATGGCTCCCGAAAGGGCCAGGGCAACTTTTGGAGCCGGCCGTGGGAGATTTCCTTCCATTTCCCTGATGTTTGGTGCTCCAGTAACAATTGTAATGGGTTTGTCTGCACCAAATTCTACATCCACTAGATACAAAGCGTCAGCATTAGGATGCTTTCGAACCTCCCTGATTTGACCTACAACACAATATTCACCCCAGTTATCTCCGATTTTTTCTATTGTTTCAACTTCGAGCCCTGCGGTTGTAAGGCGTTCTGCCAGTTGGTCAGGTGTAATGTTAATTGCAACAAAATCCCTGAGCCAGCTCAAGGGTGCTTGTATTGCCATATTTTTCCTGAAAAATGTTTGTGATTATAGGTTCTTATTGAATCTACTGAAAAAATGTTTCTGTTTCAGAATCAAAGCTTGATTATGAATTAACAACAGAACATTCTCTGGAGAAATGGGGGGAAAACGCAAGACAGATCGATTAACGAATCTGCTTGCATTTCATTCTAATATCCTTGAATTGAGTAGCTTTATGTTTCCAAATTTCTTTAGAGCGCATTTTTTTTGAGACAATGCCTTTTTCTTTGAGTTTTTTAAGAAGCTTCCTTTCTCCGGAACTTAGGGGGAGATTTGAACGCAATTTAACCCAGATATTCTGAATGAGCAGCACTTCATGTTCAAGGTTCATTTCTGGGCGTTTTTTTATTTTCCTGATTATTTTTTCAGCCTCATTCCTGCACTTTGTCTTTTTATACTGCTTCATGAACAGTCGGTCTGTGGCATATTCCTGTGCTTTAGCAGAATTTGTTCCTGAGAACAAAAATAGCATTAAAACGGCCCAAACGTGTAAGCAGCAAAAGAAGTTAATCTTTCCCTTATTTAGTTGTTTAAAATGAGTTTCCCTAAGTGTCATGAATATAAGATTGCCATTTTATACGTACTCAAGTTTTCCTGATACATGCCGATGTATAGTGCAGCTTGAAAAGTTTTTGGTACATGCCAATTTCATCAAGCAAATTTAACACCTTTAGCTGCGGTTATTATATACCTCTGAAAAATAATTATTCTTCAGATTAAACCGTGATTCAGAATTTCACTTCTTTTAACATGAATTTAGTGACAAGGGAACAAATGACACAAACAGAAAAATTATCAGAAAAATTTAGCAATGAGGTAGGAGTTGATCTCAACAATCAATTTGAAAATCAGGTGTACGGTACAATCATGGGATTGATTGAGTCGCTGGAAAATCGATTAATTGATAACGAGACTAAAGTTGACTATGCAACTCATGTATTCGCTAAAGCGCTTGACGAAATGGTAGATTATCTGGAGTCGCCAAGGTTGCTGAACTGAAAAGTATTTTTTCTTTATCCTTTTCAACACGTTGCCTGGTAAGGATTCAGGTATTTATTTCCTCAGGCTTTTAAGCGTCAACCTCAGGGATTCTTCCAGACCATCAAATTCATCATCTGTCATTTTCTGAACTGCTTCAGTAATTTCCTTTATTTTCTTCTTAGTCCAGTCCTTCTTTTGTTCTCTTTTTTTCTCTGTTCCATCCCGTCTTAGTTTCTTTTCTCTTCCTCTAGATCGCGAAATTGTCATTAATTTAACCTGCTGAGAAAATCATTATCCTTATAGAATTATTACTAATTACGAATTTACTGATAAGGGCCCTCATTTTATCATTCCTGTTAAGCAGTTCTAGTCCCACTTTCATGTCAATTATTTGATGAAAATCAATCGTCCAAAACTATTGCATTATTTGAAGTATTTTCATTACAGAAGAATATTCGGCTGATTAATTATAATAGCAAGAGTACTTAAATTCAGATTGTTGAATGGTCAGGTTTTATTTTCAAGAGATAGAGTTTCTCTATCGTGATATAAAGTTTTGGGATAGAAAGAAAAATGGGAGACTAGTTATTTATTAACGGAAAAATTCATTGTTCTATCTTTGAGCAAAAAAACCTTGACACTCTACTGGATTTTTAATATATTTCCTCAATTCCAATTGATAAATAAAATATTTGAAATATTTTATTGATATTTTAAGTAATTAACAAAATTATAAACTTCAAAATTGTTTGCAGTTTAGTAAGTTTGTTTTCATTAAAAAGGAGATAGTGATGATTAAATTAAAGTTTTTTATTTCAATATTGATATTAATATCTTTTAGC
>JAKUUF010000083.1 GCA_022448705.1 SAR324 cluster bacterium
TCTGCGTTTTTATAATTTACTGCAATCATTCCCAAAGATTTATACACACCGTTTTTGATAACCTCCCGAATAATACATCTTTGATTAAGGCTGAGCGTTTTCGGAAAAGTTTGATTCATGATCATGCACTAAGACGTTTACGGCCTTTTGCTCTTCTACGATTAATGATTTTTCGGCCCCCGGGAGTTGCCATTCTTGCCCGGAAACCATGTTTTTTCTTTCGGCGCCGATTGTTTGGCTGGAAAGTACGTTTCATAGGTTTCTGACTAAAACAATATAGTGTTCATATTTATATGAATAAAACGAATCATTTGAACTCATTATTGTCAAGAACTCAAGCTTTAAAGATGTTTCAGGCAGGGATTTTAATCCTCAGGCACTTTTTTCATTTTGATGTTAATGCACCTGCAGCAGCAAGTTCATATCAAAATGCATAATCTTGTCTGCTTCTTGTCTAAAAAATGCCGTGCAACTGTACTTAATTATATATGCCTGTACAACACTCAACGAGGTTGAAATATTGTTAAAGAAAAAATGTTAAGTTCCGATAATGGTAAGAACTGCGAAAAATATTTACTTACATGGTGCAAGTCTTAGTTAAAGAAATGTAAGTTTGTACCGATAATAGGACAAGAAATCCATAATGTTGAGCAATTAGTAAATAATTATCATGGCATTGCGAGTCAATTCAAACATAGCTGCATTAAACGCGCTCAGGCACCTGCAACATACCGAGCGTGATTTGAGCCAGAACCTTGAAAGATTGTCTTCAGGGCGCAAGCTCAATCATGCTGCTGACGGTCCTGCTTCTCTTGTGATTTCTGAGCAGATGAAATCACAGATTTCCGGTCTTGGACAAGCAATCCGCAATTCAGAATCTTCGATTTCAATGATTCAGACAACTGAAGGTGCTTTAAATGAAGTAAGCAATATACTGGTTAATTTGCGCCAGCTTGCTGTACACGCAGCCAACGAAGGTACAAATGACGAAAAGACTCTGCAGGCAGATCAGAATGAAGTGGAAAACTTAATTTCGACCTTGAAAAATATTGCAAAAAACACTCAGTTCGGCAGAAGAACGCTGCTTGATGGCAGTAATTCAGCAACTGGAGTTGCAGTTGGAGAAGGACTGGAATTTGTTTCAGCATCTGAAGATGCAAGATCCACTCTTGCAAACGGACATAAGGTTGATATAACTCAGGTAGCAACTCGGGCAATGATGGTTGCAACACGAAGGTTAAGTCTGGAAGATGTTGCTGCATCAGATCCAAACAAATCCATTTCATTTGTTATAAATGAAGGAGGACGCACAGTATCGGTTGATCTGAAAAATAATAAGGAATTGCGGGAGAAAATAGAAAAACTTTCAATCTCAGCAATACGAAATGGAACTCCAGAAGCAAGGCTTAGAACAGAGCGTGCAATTCAGCTGCTACTTGCGTATGAAATGCAGAGGGTTGCAGATGATGCAAACATGGACCTGGAAATATTTATTTATCGTCCGGAGGAAAATATAGGACCATTTCTTGAGAGCTTCGATACTTTGAATGATGCTTTGACTGAAGTTTCCAGAACACCGGGAAATATAAATAAGTTTACTACCGGAATTGACGAGGTGATTGTATTCCGGCATCGTCAATTTGGAAGTGATCCGAACTTCAGTGTTTCTTCATCTATAAAAAATTTTTTGGGTCAGAATGTGGGCGTAAACGAGACTGCATTTTCAATTCCCGGAAGAGACGTGGAAGGGACGATTGGCGGTTCTCCTGAATTTAATACAGGAGGAGCTGCGATGGGAAGAGGGCAGATGCTGACTGGCGCTCCTGGTGCTGTAGCAGAAGGGGTAACAGTGAAATACACTGAAACTATAGATGATGTTATTTATGAAATATTTAATCATTCTGAAAACAGAATTGCCGGAATGTTCAAACGAGATAAAAGCAATGAATTATTAGTAGGTGATGTTGTGGACGGAAACGTTCATGTATCACAAAATTCGCTTGCTTTCCAGATAGGACCGAATCAAGGACAAATGCGGCGCATTTCCGTTCAAAGCATAGATCCTGAACATCTTTCAAAAGGAGTTGTGAATGAAAGCAATTTCAGAAATTTGTCTGAAATTGATGTACTGAACGCAGATGCAGCTCAGGATTCTTTGCTGATGATAGATGAAGCCATTGATGAAATTTCCAGCATGCGTGGAAATCTTGGATCTTTCCAGAGAAACTCGCTGGAAGCAAATTTACACGGATTGCGTGTTTCAAAGGAAAACCTGACTGCTTCGGAATCTCAGTTAGCAGATACTGACATGGCTCAGGAGATGAGTGATCTGGTAAAAAATCAAATATTGCTTTCTTCAGGTACAGCAATGTTGGCACAGGCCAATCAGGTTCCACAATCAGTGATACAGCTGCTTAATGTTAACGGTTGATTGGAATGTTTTTTGAAGTGATTACTAGCTGCTTGTTCGCTTTGAACAGGTAAAATAGATAATCATTAAATATCAGTTAGTTGACTAAATTAAACTAGGCAAAATACTGCCTGTTTTTGCGGATTGACATCTGGGTCAACTCAGCTGAATGCTTCATTAAACGGAACCGTCTTGGCAGAACTAAATCCAAACGCAGTTACTGGACTGGGGTCAAAGCTGAATACAGGTGAGATCATTGACCGCTTCATGGCGATTGAACAGAGGCGTATCAAACCTGTAGAAGACCGCAAAGAACAGAAAGTGGGTGAATTGGATGCTTGGGATGCCGTTAAGATGGAACTGAATAAGCTCCAGGGCGTAACCGAGGCACTCAATAAGTATGAAGTATGGGAAGCAAGGAAAGTAGAAACAAGCGATCCCAATGTTGTGGAACCGAATGCCCGGAAGGATTCCGTACCGGGGAGGCACACATTCGTTGTGGAGTCGGTAGCTCTTTCACATCAGCTGACATCTCAGGGATTTGAGCGTGAAGATGTCAGGATTGGAACTGGAAAAGTTCAACTTCAAATTGGAGATGATGAGGATGCCGCGCCAGTCACAATCAATCTGACAGAAGGCAATGACACCCTGGTCGATCTAAAAAGGGCAATAAATAACTCCGACGCTGATGTAGAGGCATTTATTGCAAAAACACATGGTGATGAACCATACCGACTGCTCCTAACAAGTAATGTAAAAGGAGAACGGGGACGGATAAATATCAGCTTAAATCTTACTGGTGGTGAAGTTGCAGCGCCAAGCTATGAAAACACTTTTGATAAGACTGCCACCTGGAAGGGATTTGACGTTAAAGAAGAAAAAACTTCAAAAGGTGCAGGATTTGGAGGTTCAACCAACATTGTCCAAGTTGGCGGGACTTATACCGGAGAAGATGACAATGTTTTCACTTTTCGAGTCTTACGCTCCGGAATGATTCCTTCGGAAGAAGGCGTGCTTATTGGCTGGCGCGATAAAAACGGAAGAGAAGGTGAAATACCGATAGATAAATTTAATTATGTTCCGGGAAGTCCACTGGATGTTACGGACGGATTGCAATTGTATATCAGTGACGGTGAAGTTATTGATGGAGACACTTTTACAGTAGATGTTTTAGCAGAGAAATCTGATTTGTTCTGGTGGCTCAGTGAGGCAGAACGCGCCCCTCAAATATCACAACCTTCAGATTGGAGCAGTAAAGCCTCTGAGGGAGGGATTCGTGTTTCAGGTGCATATGAGGGAGCAGAAGATGACACCATAATTTTCAGGGTGGAAGGTAATGGACAGGTCGGCGGACCTAGTCGGTTGAAGCTGCATTATGAATATACTGAAACTGGAGAAAAGGGTTCTTTAAATATTGGCTATCCTTATTTGGGGGATGTAGGTAAAGGTGAAGGACCCTTTGATCAAGCAACTGCTTTTGACTCGGAAGATGGAGAAGAACTCTTTGACATGGAGTTCACAAAAAAAGGTCGTCGAGACCCCACGCGTCTACCAATTGGGCGGGGCTTATTTGTGGAGGTGAACCCCACTGTTTTGCGTGATGGTGATTCAACAGATGTAGATGTTATTGCTCCTGTATCTGAGGATATGTGGTGGAGTGATGATGAACACCGCGGGGTTTCCAACAAAGTGGATGTTACAGCAAAGTGGATGACCTATGAAGAATATGAAGGGCTTGATGAGGACAAGCAGAAAAGTGCTCTGGATGTATCTGCCGGAATCAGGGGGCTTACAGGTGGGGTTAGTAATGCTCCTATTGAACTATCAGGTACGTATGAAACTGATACAGAAAAAAGTTACACATTTAGGGTAGAGAAGCGGGGAGCTGTTGGAATAACGCGTGCTTTGCAGTTGAGATGGGAGGACACCTTTGGCGACAGCGGTGCGATTGAAGTTGGAGAAGGCTATATTCCAGGAACTCCAATTGCCTTTGATGAAGGCTTAAGGCTCTCTCTTGGTGAAGGAGATTTGTACAAAGATGATTACTTTACAATCTCTACAGAGACATCATCTGTAAGACTTGCACAGGACCTTGTCTTGCACCTTGGAGCTACCAAAGCTGGAGGAGGTCTGGAGGTAAGGCGCTCTGAAAATATGGCGAATGATGTGATTCCCGGGCTGGATTTGGAATTTTTTTCATCCAGTGAAAAGCCTGTGACCATATCTGTATTAGGAGACACTGAAATTGCCAAGGAGCGTATTAATGATTTTGTGGATGCGTATAATACTTTTCAGGCAACGGCAAAAGAAGTGTCAAAGTTTGATAAGTCTACTAACACAGCTGCTCCTTTGCTGAGTGACAGAAATCTGGCACAGGTGGTAAATGAAGTTGCCACTACAACTATTGCAACTGTGAGTGGATTGCCTCAATCGACGAATATGCTGTTTTCAATAGGTTTGAAAATAGATGATAAGGGTATGATGTCAATTGATGATAAAAAATTAAATGAGAAGATCGTTGAAACTTTTTCTGATGTGGCAAACTTGTTTCGAAGCCATGGTAAAACAGATAATCCTTCAATAACTTTTTTGGGAATGACTGAAGAAACCAGAGTTAATCCAAGCGGATACAATGTGGATGTTACAACTACTGCAAAACGCGGATATTACTTGGGTGAGCCGCTTCCAGGAATTGTGCGGATAGATGATTCAAACAACGTTTTAATTATTAAAAACAACGGCAGGGTTTCTGACGCTATTGAACTGGAACAGGAAAACTATACACCAGGCAGCCTGGCCAAAACTATTCAGAACCGTTTGATCGAAGACAAGGCTTTGGGACGCCGCGGGGTACAGGTGCGTCTGGAAGAAGGCAGGTTGAAGATAATTTCAGGGACTTATGGAAGCAACAGCACAATAGAAGTTGAACCAGGTTCAGGCAAGGACTTGTCTGATTTAGGTTTAGAAGACGGAGTAAGTACTGCTGGTGAGGATGTAGCAGGTTCAATAGGCAATGTTGAAGCTACGGGCAGGGGCCAGTTACTGGTGGGCGCAGAAGGCTCTAATACTGAAGGTTTAAGACTGTTTGTGACAATTGATGAAAGTGATCTTTCAGCTGAGGAAGAGGGCACAGTAAGTATTTCAAAAGGCGTGGCAGTTAAATTAGGAGAAAAACTAAATATATTAAACAATCCGCTTGATGGCAGCGTCAAGAGAGCCACCGACGATATTACAGGACAAATGACCAATTTTGACGAGCAAATAGAGCGTTTGAATAAACGGGCAGAAACCAAGCGGGCAAGACTGCAAAACAAGTTTGCCAAGCTGGATAGTACCTTGGGGAAATTAAGATCCCAACAAAATTATATTAGTCAACAACTCTCTGCAATGAGCGGAGCTAAAAAGTCTTAAAACTAATAGATAAGGAGTATCGATGAGCACTTACAGTAACTATCAGAATGCATACAAAAAGGCTTCTGTTAATACACTTGATCAAAACAAGTTGATCATCATGCTCTATGATGGAGCCATTAAGAATGCCAACTTTGCAGTTCAGTACATGGAATCAGGAGAAATTGAGAAGGTTCACGACAGTCTGATTAAAACCAAGAACATTGTGACAGAACTGCTGGCAACCTTGAACATGGAGCAAGGGGGAGAAATTGCAAAAAATCTGAAATCACTGTACAGCTACATGTTCAGTCAATTAATTGAAGCAAACATGGAAAAGAAATCTGAACCTGTATTGACTGTAATAGATTTACTGAAAGAATTGCGGGGAGCATGGGTTCAAATCAAAGAAAAGAAGAAACCTGAAGAGAAAAAAGGGAATGCTTCAGGTCAAGGCATGATGCAAAATAATCAGGCAAATACTGAGAAACGCATCAAAATAAAAGGGTAATTTAAAGCAATATAAGTTAACTAACTGAAATCATATAAAATTACAAAGGGCAGTATAAAAACTGTTTTTTGGATTTATTGAAAAAAATTTGATAGCCGGTATTGACCCGGCTGCGAACAGCACATGTAGGCCGCGACTGTTTTGAGTTGCAGGTGTTTCTGAGGCATGTACTGTTTGTCAGCCGGGTTTTGTTTAGGAGTAGAAAAAAAGAATAATTGGAATATCTCAGGTTTGACCAATTTTTAAAGCAAGTATACCTGGATTAAATATTTGTAATATTGGTTCATGATCTGAGTGTAATTTTTTGGGTAAAAACAAAGAAGAAAGAAACATTGGCATTGCTTTGCCCGAAGTTTTTTGGCAGTTGCTGTTCGTTGAAAAGTAGCATTAATTCATGTAGCGGCTAAGGTATGCCTGTTTTCTGGCTTAAGAAGTATTTGCCTCTATAATTTAATAGAAGGCAGATTTATTTGAGATCCGGGTATTACCCGGTGAGTTCTTTGAAAAGCATCAGTGGTCAACGTCGAATTGCGTGTAATGAAGTACCGTAACCTATCAGCATGGGTAGTTATATCAAAAGATTAGGTACTTGTGAGTATTA
>JAKUUF010000084.1 GCA_022448705.1 SAR324 cluster bacterium
GTCTGTAGTGTTATCTACCTCCAAACCTGTGACACGTGCAATTCCAGAGATTGTATCTTCTCCGGTTATACAAATTCCTGATAATCCCATTCCGGAAGGTTGGGGTATTTTTGGGAAATAATACGATTGTCAGGGTTCTCTAATTAAAAAATTGAATTTGCAGGTAAAAGATTGTTTGAAACTCTTTTAATATTCACAGGGTGCTTGGCTAAAATCTCTCTTGCTTTCAATTCGAACATATTGAGTAATTCAGCTGTTCGCAAACATTTTGGGTTATTTTTATTAAGCGGTTTTATTGGCCGAGTATTTATACCAGAATGGAAGTGGTCACCAGGATCACTTCCTGAAATACAGTCTTGAAGTCCTGATCCTCGCATAACTATAGCGATACGGTGTTCTGTACCTGCGGAAACGTAAAAACGGACATTATCAATCTTTAGTCCTGTGATGCTTAAAGCCAGTTCATTTATCCCCTCCCTGATGCGGCCGGCACGGCGATCGACAATCAAACCTTTTTCGTCCAGTGTAGCCCAATTCCCACGAAAGGCAACATCGCCAATATCGATTTTCATTCCACATCCCAATGCTTCAACAACACCACGGGCTACATTTTTTTCTAGAGGATCATAACCCAGAATCGCTAAAGTGCCTGAAACTGTTGAAGCAACAATCCCGGGCTTTACTGGATCTGCAGTCCCGCATTGCCCTTCCTTCGCCAGTTGATTTATTGCAGGGAGATTGGCAGCCTGTAGGGGTGTTTTGTGGTCCAGTTCAAAAACTGGACGATCCCCCATACCGTCAATTATCAATAGCAGTCGAGGGATTCTGGGCACAAATAATAATCAGGATTTTGGAAGCAGAGTTGAATTAACCTGCTCCTGAAGAGTGTTAATTATTAATTGCGTCAAAGTATTTGTTGTTTCATCAAAATCTTCATTATCAACAACTTCTATCTCGTAATGCTCACTTTCTGACGCACAAAATTCATGAATAATCCTGATATTTTCAAAGCTGCGTAAATATGGATCTATTTTTCTTAATTCATTACTTTTTCCTCGCTCGAAAAATCGGTCCTTATGGTGTTTTTCGTTCATAAGTGAAAGTGTGATTGGAATATGGTAGGCCCGCTTAGTACCTTCTTTCAATATTTGCTGCATATATGGCAGTAAATGTATGCCTTCTATTATCATGCTGGTTTTCTCTTTTACGGCACGATCAACTACTGCTTTCACCCCAACACTGACCTGCTGTGCCTGTAAGCAAAATCCTCCTATCAACCTGTTGCTTTTATCAAGCGTCTTTGGCATTCCAATACCGGCCTTTATTGAGGAATTGTGAAGGGAAGGAAGAAGATCCCGTTTAAAAACCAGACGCATGATTTCTCGAATGGTATCTGTTCCTGTAATTTTGTTGATGCCCAGTCTTCCTGCTAAAAAAGTAGCCATTACTGATTTCCCTGTTCCGGAAGCTCCGCCAATATAGATTATCAGGGGCTTGTCAAGTTCATCGATCCGACTGGCCAGTTTGTATAATTGCGCAATTTTAGGGCTGTATTTTTTTGAAATCGTTCTGTATACCTCCTCAAACAGTTTCTTTTTGCTGATCCGAAATATGCCTTTTTTCATTAAATTTGTTTCCATATAAAAAGCAATCTGGTACGCTTCTTCCGGCTTAACACCCGCTGATGTAATTGATTGAGTTAATAAACCTTTGGAAAATGGAGCCGTTGCGTTTCTTCGATAAACGCTGATTTGTTTTCCTGAAGGGAAAAGTTCTGAATTAAGTTTCTTCAGTACTTCCTGTCCGTATCGCGCAACAATTAATTCGTCAACTGACTGCATCAGGGATTCGGTGGTAACTTCAGACTGTTGCTGGAAATATGATCTTGCATCCTTGGAAATCTGGTATGCCTGGTCAAATGATAATCCCCTCTGCATCAGCTTGTGGGCCAGCATTCCTCTCATGAAAGGATGTTTTGACTTGTCAGGACGGATTACTTGAAATTGCATTAGTGAACCTGGTTTATGACTGCAGAAGGAGGTTCAGCAGAATTTTCTATGATACTGGAAGCTTCACAGCCTTCACTCCAATTTGATACCCCGTTAACAAAGTGCTCTTTCTTCCAAATTGGGACGGAATGTTTGATTGTGTCGATAATATAACGGCTTGCTTCATAAGCGTCATTACGATGTGAAGTTGAGACTGCGATTGCTATGGAACAATCTGTAACCGCCAGTTTGCCCAACCGGTGAATAACTTCAACTTTATGGAGTTCCCATTTTTGCTGTGCCTGTTCAATAATTTTTGTGATTTGCTTAAGCGCCATTCTTTCATGTGCCTCGTATTCCAGAAACGAAACATCCTGTTCTTGACTGTGATTGCGCACATCACCGCAAAAAATAAGTACTGCTCCAGCTTGAGGATCTTGTGTGCGTCTACGCAAACCTTCAAGATCAATTTCATCACGGACAATTGAACAAGGCATGTTTAAATGGATTATATGTTGTCAGCAGAACAGGCTTATAAATCTTCGTAATAGTTCCCTTTACCCCGGATCAGTCTATCACAGAAGCGGTAAACTTTCATGGTTTTGTTATGAACAATCAAATTATTCAATAACTTCCTAAACTAATGTCATGCGTTTGGTGGATCGAATACACGTGGTCCTTTCCAGTGAGCCATGGTACCTGATTCCATGTTCATATTAACTAAGGTTCGGTCTCTATGCAGCATGTTCCATGAAAGCATCTTTCCGGAATATTCAACCACAACTTTCTGAAAATCAGGATGTGAGGCAAGATTTACAAATTCTTCGGGATCATTTTCTAAATCAAACAAAAGGGGCGGCAGGGCTGTCATATGCACATATTTGAAATGATCATCACGGATGACACATAACGAACACTGATCTGGAGATAATCCGAATTTTTGTTTAATCAGAGGCTGAAATGTGCCTATCAAGCGAAAATCATATTCCCAATGAGCCTCTGTACGCCAATTATCCGGTATTGTTCCGTTCATCAGGGGCAGTAAGGAACTGCCATCACATTCTTCCGGAATTTCAGCATCCAGCCAATCCAGTATGGTTGGCATCACGTCAATTGCCTCAGTAAAAACCTCCAACTGCACCCCTTTGTTTTTCCCTGACATTTCAGGGTCCATTACTATCAAAGGAATATGATACCCCTGATCGAAATAACCCAGCTTGCCGAATAAATAATGGTCTCCAAGATGCTCACCATGGTCACTGGTAAATACAACTAGTGTTGAATCATATTGGCCGGACTCTTTGAGATACTTTATGACTTTTCCTAAATGCTGATCCACTTCACTCATCAGTCCGTAGTATGTTGCCCTTACCTGCAACAAATCCAAATCATTCATTTTTGATGCAGGCTCATCAAGATAATCTCTGATAAAATCATTACGTGGAAGAAGCTCATGTAAAGTTTTTAGTACTGGGTGCTGTCTGCCTTCTTCTTCCAGTGATTCTTTCCGCACAGGTTTAGGCATACTTGCAGGATCATACATTGAATTAAACGGTTCTGGAGCAATCCAGGGAGGATGTGGTCGCAAGTATGATAGGTGTACAAACCAGTTCTCCTCTTCACGCACACTAAGCCACTTTAGAACTTCGTCAGTTAAAAAGGCGACACTGCTGTCTTCATCAGTGTAAACGGGCGGTGAATATGAGGCCCCACGTCCATCAGACTTGGGGTAGTCTGGTCGCGGATCGTATACTGTATGATGATTCAGGCTATGGTCATAGCCTTTGGATTTTAACCAGGAGATCCAGGGGCGCTGGTTATCGGTCAAAGTTACACCGCTGCTCATTCCTGGAATTATTCCCTCGTATGTGGTTAAGAGAGGGTCCCTGTGATGCAATTCTCTTGGGTCAGCAGAAGTGTCTGTATAACCAAACAGTGTGGGATCATATCCTGATTTTCTAACTTCCAGGGCAATGTTGTTAAAACGGCTGTTCAAAGGAGTGCCATTGTTGACTGAACGGTGATTCATTGAGTAAAGACCTGTGTACAATGAGGCGCGTGCTGGACCGCATGGTACAGTTTGCGTGTAATGCTTGCGGAAAAGGACCCCATCTTTTGCCAGCTTGTCTAAATTTGGGGTCGCCACTACTGGATGGCCTATACATCCCAGACAATCACCACGCCATTGATCGGCAGTGATGAATAAAACGTTTTTACGTTTTTTCTTCAAAGAATGTTCAGGCATGTTCGGTCTTGCGTCATGATTCTTCATCAAGCAGGAATTCTTCATATTCTTCAGCTGATAATAAATCTGCTGACTCGTCAGGATTTATCAGTTCCACACGTATCAACCAGCCATCATCATAGCATTCCTCGTTAATTAACTCCGGGCTGTCCTTCAACTCAGTGTTAACTGCAGTGATGCGACCACTCACGGGCATGAACAGAGAAGAAACAGCTTTTACAGATTCAACTGAACCGAATTCATCCCCGCTGTCTATTTCATCATCAATCTCAGGCAATTCTACAAAGACGATATCACCCAATGCTTTTTGCGCATGGTCAGTAATACCAACTTCAGCCTTGCTACCTTCAATCCTTACCCATTCGTGTTCACGTGTGTAAAGATTTTCATTTGGTATATCACTCATATTTCCTCTTTATTTTTTAAGAATTTAGTCCTGGAAATGCTAGGTGTTTCAACAAAACAATTCCATATTGCACAACAAGATCACATTAATCTAGCCGCAGAAAGATATATGTCCAGCAAAAAAAACATCATCCAGTATTCCAATCAGTATGAATTAAAAATTTCTGGAAGTTAGACCTAGTGCAGGATATACTATTATTAGTGAAAAAATGCAGTTAATTATTTTATACTTTTTTAAAAATTTAAAAATGAAAATTTGCAAGAAATTTTTAGTATCGTTTGTTCTCATAAACATTTTATTTTCTGTTCATTCAGTTGCACAAACCACTGATGATTTGGAACAAATGATTAGAAGTTCAAAAACGCGTGCGGCACTCGTTCAAAATGTACAAAAGGCAGTGGTTCATATCAAAGTGGAAAAAATTGTTCGTGGCTCCGATGGTCGATCCTTTAACAATCCCATGGATTTGTACAATGATGAATTTTTTCGGCGCTTTTTCCCGGAACTCAATCCTCCAAAAAATAATCAACAACGGGAACAGCCAAATCGTGAATTCCGGCAGAGAGGTATGGGGTCTGGTTCTATAATTGACTCTGAGGGTTATATTCTGACAAATCATCATGTTGTTGGAGTAGCAGACAGGATAATTGTAGTCATGTACGATGGAGAAGAAAAGGATGCAAAGATTGTTGGGACAGACCCGGAGTCTGACATTGCTGTAATAAAAATTGAGGGTAACGGACTGCCAGTCCTTCCAATGGGAGATTCAGAAAAAATACTTGTAGGTGAAGATGTAATTGCAGTAGGGAATCCCTTCGGTTTAATTCAAACTGTAACATATGGGATTGTCAGCGCCAAAGGACGTTCAAATGTGGGTATTAATGAATACGAAAATTTTATCCAAACTGATGCTGCCATCAATCCGGGCAACAGTGGAGGACCTCTGGTCAATCTGCGCGGAGAAATTGTAGGAGTTAACAGCGCAATTTTCAGTCAAAGCGGTGGATATCAGGGAATTGGTTTTGCTGTTCCAATTAATATGGCAAGCAAAATCATGAAGGATCTAATAGATAAAGGTTCTGTTTCAAGAGGATGGCTTGGAGTGGGAATCCAGGATGTCAGCCAGGACCTGGCGAAAGCTTTTAAACTGAAAAATACCAAAGGCAGCCTGATTACTGCTGTAATGGAAAATACTCCGGCTCAAAGAGCAGGCATGCTTAAGGGAGATGTAGTGGTTCGTATTAACGACAAGCTTATACAAAACAGCAATCATTTGCGTAACGAAATTGCCAATGCAGGTGCTTTCACAGAAATAGATTTGGAGCTGATAAGGGAAGGAAAGTCCATTAACATCAAGCTCAAGTTGGATGAACGTCCCCAGAATGTTGGCAGAGTCAAAATGACACCGCAGCTGACTCCTGCTGTGGAACAGGTAGAATTACTGGGGATGACTGTTGAAGCACTGACTGATGACAACGCGGAAAAGCTTGGAGTTAAACCAGGGAGCGGTGTATTGATCAGCAAAATTGAATCTGGAAGTCCTGCTGAAAAAGCCGGATTGCGTACGGGTATGATTATTCAGGAGGTAGAGCGTAACGCAGTTAAAAATATTGAGATTTTCAAAAAAATTGTAAATGAGATGGATACAGCAAAAGGCATACTGTTACTGGTTACAACCAACGGTGGCTCTCGTTACATTTTTATACAGGAAGAATAAATGCCATGAATCAAAAGGTTAATACAAAGTTACACTTTGATCAGCTGCTCTTATTACTAGAGAAAATGATTTTACAAACGTCTGTGCCGGAGAAAAAAGATTTCTATCACCTGCTGGAAGAAATATCCATCAAATACAATCTTACCAGGGAAGAACTGCTAATGAGGGGATTTCGTAAAGCATATCGTCAAGTTGTAGATGGTGTTTAATCTAAGTTGTGATCTCTACATTGATTAATACTTTCTATCTCTTAATCGGCTTGATTTCAATGGTGCCTGCCTTTTGTATCATTCATGGACTAATCCGGAGATACAGGGGAACACTTACTGAACATCAACCAAGTAAATATTGGTGGCTTGGAGTTTGTGCTGAGGTATCTAAAAATCTTGGTATACATGTGGTTGCAGTCAGGTTTTTTGTACTTCTTTACACACCGCTTGGTTTAGGACTGATTTTTTATTTCATCTATTACTGGTTTATCATAAACAGAGTTTCCATCCCTCAATTGACTCCAGAGCACGAAATACAAATTACAAAAATTAATAGC
>JAKUUF010000085.1 GCA_022448705.1 SAR324 cluster bacterium
GTACTTACAATTGAACCAGGAATGTCATTTGCGCAAGGAAAAGAAATGGTTCACGAAGAGAATATTCTGATTACTGAGGAAGGTTCAAGAATACTTACCGTACGCGCACCTGCTGAAATGCAAATTGTTCTAAATTGAAATACGTGATACTTTTAGCCCCCAAAGATTTGAAAATCATAGCAGGAAACCAACGTGTACTTGCCTGAACATTTCAGACTGTCTATATTGAAAATAAATTTAAGAATTCAGAAACTATCTTCAACTACATTTTCCTCCAGTCTGTCTCCGAAAATCTGCTGAAGTCGTTCTTCGCACTCATTTAATGAAGTCTGTTCATTCATACC
Source organism: SAR324 cluster bacterium (assembly GCA_022448705.1). GTDB lineage: Bacteria > SAR324 > SAR324 > SAR324 > NAC60-12 > Arctic96AD-7. The sequence continues at coordinate 345 of JAKUUF010000085.1, forward strand.
CTGCTGAACGAATTCCTGAATCAAAGGGTTTTTTGTGATTGCATAGTCTATCTCAGGATTGCTTCCCTGGACATATGCTCCAATATTGATCAGGTCTTCAGCTTCACGGTATGTTGCCAGAGTACGGCGCATTATCAGGTTTAAATCAAGGTGTTTTTGATCTACAACGTCAACCATTACCCGACTTGTTGATGCCAGCAGGTCAATTGCGGGAAAAAGGCCTTTTTCCGCAATATCACGACTGAGATAGATATGACCATCAACAATGGCACGAATCGCGTCGGCGATGGGGTCATTTGCGTCATCCCCCTCAACAAGAACTGTGTAAAATCCTGTAATTGAGCCTGCACCCTCATGTGTGCCTGTTCTCTCCAGCAGACCTGGCAGCAAGGCAAAGACAGAAGGAGGAAAGCCTTTTGTTGTTGGTGGTTCACCCGCGGCCAGTCCTATTTCGCGCTGTGCCATGGCAAATCTGGTGAGAGAATCCATGGAGAGCAGCACATCTTTTCCTTCGCTGCGAAAATATTCAGCAATTGAAGTGGCCACATAAGCCCCGCGCATTCTGAGAAGAGGAGGCTGGTCAGAAGTTGCCACAACCACAACGGAACGGCGCATACCTTCTTCACCGAGATTGTCTTCAATAAATTCCAGAACTTCCTTGCCTCTCTCTCCCACAAGAGAAATTACGTTTATGTCCGCATCGGTGTATCGGGCCATCATGCCCAGCAGCACTGATTTCCCAACTCCCGAACCGGCCATGATGCCGATACGCTGTCCTCGACCGCATGTCAGGCAGGAATTAATTGACCTTATTCCTACATCCAGTGGCTGCTTGATACGCTTGCGATTCATGGGGTTGATTACTTCCGGATACAATGGAATTTCTGTTGATGTCAGTAGTTCTCCCTTTCCGTCAAGAGGTCGCATTAACGGATCTAAAACCCTCCCCAGCAAACCATCTCCCACTGGTACCATTGCAGGACGCTCTTCTGGAACAACCCGGCATTTGGGGCCAATTCCATGCGCGTTATGCAAGGGCATAACTAGCATCCTGTCCTGGCGGAATCCCACAACTTCTGCGGCAACAGTGCTTCGTAACTCGGGATTGTATATCAGACACATTCCTCCAACAGCACAGCCTGGATTTGTTGCCTCAACCATGTTGCCAATCACCTGCATTACTCGTCCTTCCCTGCGTACGGCAGGGAAATTCTCAATTTCTCTGATGTAAGATCCCAGGTTGGAATAAACCGGCAAATCAACTGAATGTGATTCTGTCTGCATGAAACAAGTGGTCAGGTTTTAAAGGTTAAATTATTTCTTTGGTGGACTATATGAAAAAGATTAAGGGAAAGGAGTCGGTTGTTGAAACTAAATGTTTTCAGCTGATCTTTTGAGCTGTCAGGTTATTCCTCTGAAGAGTCTGCGGAACTTTCCTCAGTTTCTTCAGCTTCTGTATTCTCTTCCGGATCAGTTGCTACAGCAGATTCATTATTTTGTTCTGCAGCTGTTGTTTCAACTGGTACGGAATTTTGTTCCGGTGGCTTCGTTTCAGTAGAATCTGCTGCGGCATCAGCCTCTTCCTGAGAAATATTATTTGACTCTTCTAAAGGTTTTAAGGCCCCATCCTCAAGGACAGAATCTTCCTTGTTTACAGCATCTTCTGAGTCTGATGTCAGAACAGCATCATCAGTTTTTTCTGTTTCAACAAATTCCTCCGGAGTTGTTTCCTGTTCTGTCTGCTCCTGAATTAAAGACTCATCTGAAATATTAAGGTTTTGAGAATTGGCAGATTCTATTTTTGCAGTATTACTGTCCTGGTCAGGCGTCAGGTTAAAATCGTGGGCGTCAATATCAACTTCATTTAAATGAGCTTGTCGGTTTTCGATTTGTTCATTCAAATTATCTTCAATCAGGTTAAACTGTTCTTCAATGGAACGGCTGATAATCTCCTCATCAGATTCAACGTTTATTGAACCAGGTGGCATTTCCGGGTTTTGCCTGATAACTAAATTTTGTTCTTCACTTAGATAACGCTCCAGTTCAGTCTTGCTTTTCAGCAGAAATTCGTAGTCATCAGGATGAAGGTAGAGATATATTTTTCCCTGCACCTCCGTTTCATGCAGTGCGGCCTGAACAATGTTTTTAATTACGTCCTGGTTTAACTTAATTTCTTCGGCAACAATATTTTTTGAAATCTGCAAAGCTAATTTCACCAGCTCTTCCTCTGCCTGAAACCGGACAACCTTCCTTAATGAATCCAGCTGCTCAAGAATTTTATTTACCTGTTGAGCCAATGGTTCAGCTTCATCGTAACGCTGCTGCATTCCCTGCATACGTCCTGCCTCAAAACCCTCTTTGTAAGCTTCGTCTTTTATCTGCTGGACTTTGGCTTCAGTTTCAGACAACAGCTGTTTTCTCTGCTGCTCCGCGGCCTGATTTTCAGCAACAGTTTTCTGATGAATACGATCCGTATCATTTGCCTGTTCCTCGATCTGTTTAAGCAATTGAGCTTTATGTAATTTTGCTCCTTCTCTGATTGTTTCTGCAAACTCTTCTGCATCTGTCAAGAGACTGTTTTCCAGGAAAAACTCGGAATTTTTAAAGTCCTCAGACAGTTGAATTTTTTCGGCATCTGTTTTTACTTCTTGAAAGCCATTTGACTCTTTTGAGATAAAGTCTTCTGAAACTTCTTCCTCTTCAAAAGTGAGCGGCTTAAAAGACTCAATTTGATCGGAGATTGCCAAATTTTCTGTTGGTGTTGAAATGCCTTCAGTATTTTCTGATGCAGCATCAGCAACCGAGAAATCGTTCAAGGTAAAAGGTTTAAATTCATTCTCATCCAACATGAGATAGTTTTTTAGCTGGGAATTATTGTTTATAGTATCTGTGATTCAGAAAATAAAGTGATCAGAACACAGAAAAAAATATTGCAGTTCAATAAAACTGAATACCAGATCAATTTTATGATCGATCACGCAGCCATGCACGTATCAGCGCGGAGGTCTTGAGTGGATCCTGCATGGCAATTTCGAGAATCTTTTCTCTTGGAGGAATTCCGGTTTCCCTTTCTGTTGGGATTTCCAGTTCCTCGCCTTCCAACTCGCCTATGGTTGCAGGCATTCCCATCAGCAGATCAAGGTCTTCAGGTTTGGAGGTGAGTCTCTGTACCATCGGACGTATGACCAGCATTATCAAGGCCAGAATAGCCAGTCCGAGGGATACATAGCGTACTACATCTAGAATAAATTTGTTCCGGACTTTTGTGGCCTCAATTTCTGCGGCTTCATCTTCCTCAATTGCAGCTTCAAATGGCATATTTCCTACAAACACAGTGTCACCACGTGCTTCATTATAGCCCATTGCGGCCTTTACCAAACCCACGATGGTTTCTTTTTCCTCTTCAGTCCAAGGGGTGTTTGTCCGACCCATGGGATTGCCGCTTTCATCAAGTATCTGCGAGCGCCGGTTGTCTAAGAGAACAGAGACACTGATGCGTACAACTTTTCCAACAGCGGACTCCATAACTATTTCCTTGCGGCTGCTTTCGTAGTTACGAGTGGAGTTTTTCTTGCTGAATTCTGATACTGTTGCTGCCTCCCGCCCTGATGCTTCAGGCAGATTGGTTGTAACTCCTGCAGGTCCTACAGGAACTGATCGTGTTCCTGTTGAAGCTTCATCAACTACCTGCTCACTGACTACACTGGTTTGATCAGGATCGACCAGTTCTTCCTTGATTGTTTGTCTATCAAAACGAAGAGTTGCTGAAACATTTACCCGGACTCGATCTTTTCCTACAACCTCCTCAATCTGCCTTACTACTTTTGCCTCAAGCTCTTTCTCAAAACGACTTTTGTACATATAGTTATCGTTCATTTTCCCACCTGCAGAATTGTCTGCAAATCCGCGGCTGAGCAAGGCTCCGTTTTGATCTGTAACTTTAACATTTCTGGGAGCAAGGCCTTCAACTGCACTGGCAACTAAGTGAACAATTGTTTCAATCTGTCTTCTGCTGGCACCCGAGCTGGTAAGATTCAGCGCGATAGCTGCAGTGGGCTCTTCCTGGTTATCTGTAAACAGAGTTTTTTGAGGAATTGCAAGAGAGACTTTTGCAGATTTCACAACATTAATAGTAGAAATCAGTCGTGCCAATTCACCTTCCTGGGCAACCCGGTATTTTACGCCTTGCTGAAATTCTGTTTCGCCCAGGCTTGGAGTAGAAAACAGGTCAAGAAACCCGACCCCACTTCCCGGCGAAACCTTTTCTTTTGCCAAAATCAATCGGGCCTGGTCAACTTTGTGTGGTTCTACCATAATGGTCCTGCCTCCGGGAGCAAGCAGATATGGGATTTGATTTTCCTGGAGCTTTTCTACTATAACGGCAGCATCACCGGGTTCCATATTTGAATACAGTGGAGCCCATGAGGGTCTGTTCGCAACAAAGATCAAACTCACCATTCCGATCAGGATTACGCCTAGGGCTGCTAAAATAGTTATGCGTTTAGCAAGACTTAGAGAACCAAAAAAATCCTGAAACTGAAATCTTACATCTGCGAGAGTACCGGCTTGTTCTGCCATTGTTGTGTTAATTTGTGATTAGGTTTTTGAGGAAAATGTAGCCTGATTCAAAGTTGCCAGAGTCAGGCTTCGGAAAATTTATTTGCATTTTTGAAACAATCTCTCCTGCAAATACAATTCCAAACTTTGAGTAAGGCAGTATTGAAATTTTTTTATTAGTTAAAAATGCCTTTATTTAATAATGAGCCAGTTTCGTAATCTGGTGATCAGCAGGTTTTTCAAGAAAAGGAAGGTTTAAGAGGCGACGTGTAAGAATCTGGAAACGCCAGCAATGCATGACCCCGGCAATGCTCAAACCTGCAATCAGTCCCACCCACATGCCAACCGGTCCAAATTGGAAATGAAAACCCAGCAGGTAGGCCAGAGGTAAACCGATACCGCAGTAAGCCAGAACGTTTGCCAAAAAAGGAACCCTGGTATCTTTTAGACCGCGCAGGGCACCTAATGCCCCGACCTGCATACCGTCAGATAACTGAAATATTGCGGCCATATATAATAACTGGACTGCCAGTGTCTGGACATTTTCCTCATAAGTGTAAAATCCCACAATATGTTCCGGAACTAAAATGAATATTGAAGCGGTTACAGTCATCACAATGATACAGAGAAAAATTCCTGCAAAACCAATATAACGAGCGTCCGTAGAATTTCCACTTCCTTTAGCTCGTCCCACCCTGATTGATATTGCTATTGATAACCCCAGCGGAACCATGAATGTTACTGATGCTATGTTGATTGCGATCTGATGTCCTGACATGGCTGAAGCTCCAAACGTACCAATCATTAATGAAACCATTGCAAACATCCCAACTTCTGCAGTAAGGCTGAACCCGTTAGGTATTCCTATTCGTAAAATTTCACGCAGATAAAACCATGCAGGTTTTTTGAAAGATAAGTAATTTCTGTAGCTTTTAAATAAAGTAGATTTTAAACAATAAGCCAAGAGCACAGCAAACATTAACCAATGCACCAAACTGGTTGACCAGCCTGCCCCAACAGCCCCAAGTGCTGGAAATCCAAAATGTCCAAACATCAGGGTGTAGTTTCCAATGATATTAATTCCAAGTCCTAATAGAGAAATATACATATTAGGCCGAGTATAGGACAGGCCTTCATTGAATGTTCTTAAGACAATATAAGCATATACAGCCGGCATGCCCCAGCACAAAGCTCGTAAATATTCTCCAGCAACTCTAATCACCTCAGACTCATAGCCCATTAGATTTAAAACCGGTTCAGGATAGACCAGTATGCAGATGCTGATCAAAGCCAGAGCCTGACTTAGCCAGAGACCCTGAATTACATTGGCTGTAATTTCGGATGAATTTCCTGCACCATAAAGCTGAGAGATAATTACACGAACAGCGAACAATATTCCCAGCATCAGCAAAAACACCGGATGATAAAGTGCTGTTGCTATTGCCAGTCCTGCCAGATCATTTGAACTGATGTGACCGGCCATCACTGTGTCAACAAACTGCATCATGACCTCCAGAAGCTGGGCTATGATTACCGGTATGCCCAGTTTTAAGGTTTGCAGTGATTCGTAGCCAAATCTTTTTAAGTTTGAAAAAAGCGGTATTTCTCTCATTCAGCAGAGATTGAATTGATTTTCAGTGTATAAAAAATAGCTTAACTGTCACCCCGTAATTATGCTATAATATACAGCTTATGGAACGTTGTAGAAAAAAACATTTCACTTTTGCTGCATGGTAAAATTTTGTAAGGTTTTATTACAAATGATTTAGCAAAGTTACAGTAAAGCATATTTAGAATGAAACGAGAAAACGTACTAATTATTCTCAGCATGCTGGTGTTGGCATTTTTCCTGGCAAAAATGTTTGACAGCGGCAATATGTCATC
>JAKUUF010000086.1 GCA_022448705.1 SAR324 cluster bacterium
CCAACTGCCCCCGAAACTACTCCAAAAGAGACTCCCTCAAAGCCTGATCCTATCGTTTTTTTAGAAGAAGACGAAGATTTAGATTCACATTATGAAAAAAGCCTGCAGGGTTTTCAGGAAGAAGAGATTGTTACTGGAAAAGTAACAGAAATTACAGATGATTTTGTAACAGTTGACATTGGATTCAAATCTGATTGCCTGATTGCATCAAATGAATTCCACAATAATGAAGGTGTACTTGAGGTTGAAATCGGGGACGAAGTTGAAGTCTATGTTGAGGCTCTTGAGGCGGACGAAGACGGCGTAACCTATCTCTCGAAAATTAAAGCAGAGAAGGTACGCACGTGGGAGAAAATTGGTGAGATATATGAAGAGGGAGGAATTGTACGAGGTACAATTGTAGCCAGAATCAAGGGAGGGCTTTCAGTGGACATTGGTATCAAAGCTTTCCTGCCGGGGTCACAGGTAGATTTAAGACCAGTGCGAAATCTTGATAAATTGATTGGAGAAGAATTTGATTTTAAGATTTTAAAGTTCAACCAGAAACGAGGAAATATTGTTCTTTCCCGACGTGTATTACTGGAAATTGACCGTGATGAAAAGCGGCTTAAAACACTGGAAATTATAAAAGAAGGAGCCTTGATTTCAGGATACGTCAAAAACATCACTGATTATGGTGTTTTTGTGGATTTGGGAGGAGTTGATGGATTGCTTCATATAACTGACATGACGTGGGGTCGTATAATTCATCCGTCAGAAATGTTTGAAATTGGCGATGAGGTTGAGGTTATTGTGCTTAAGTATTTTCCGGAAGACCAAAAAGTATCCCTTGGTCTAAAACAGAAAGCACAGAATCCCTGGGATGTAGTGGAAGAAAAGTATGCTGTTGGCACTAAGGTGAACGGCAAGATTGTAAGTCTTACGGAATACGGTGCATTCATAGAAGTTGAGCCTGGAGTAGAGGGTCTTATACATGTATCTGAAATGTCATGGACCAAAAAAGTTCGCCATCCTTCAAAAATTGTTGAACTTGGTCAAATGGTAGAGGCGGTCGTCAAGGATCTTGACGTGGAACGCAAAAGAATTTCACTCTCAATCAAAGAAGTACAGGCTAATCCATGGAAGCTGGCCCTTGACCGTTATCCTGTCGGATGCATCGTTAACGGAAGTGTCCGGAACATTACAGATTTCGGTATTTTTGTAGGACTTGATGAAGGAATTGACGGCCTGGTGCATGTGTCTGATATATCTTGGAAACAGAGAGAGTGTAAGCCTTCAGAGGTGGCCAGCAAGGGTGATGAAATTGAGGTGAAGGTGCTGAACATTGACGTTGAACAGGAACGGCTGTCTCTGGGAATTAAACAGTTAACTGATGATCCATGGAAGGATCTTGATGAAAAAAATCCGCTTGGTTCAGAAATTACCGGAAAAGTTGTTAATCTGACGGATTTCGGTATTTTTATCGAGGTTTTTGATGGAGTGGAAGGTCTGGTTCATATCTCCGAAGTTGATTCAAAAATACCAAAAAACAAGGTACATGAAAAATACCCGGTAGGATCTGAAGTGCAAGCAAAAGTCATCAAGATTGATTTGGATGAAAGACGATTAGGGCTAAGCATTACAAAAGTTATTTCTACGCCCGAGCCTGCTGAAAAGGAAGCTGCAGAAGTGGAAAAATCTACAAAGGGCGAAAAAGAAAAAACGGATGAAAAACCAGTAGATTCTCCTGAAAAATCAAAAGAGGTAGCAGAAGTATCAGAAGACTCAAGTTCAAAGGTGGACAATGAAAAAGAAGCCGAAGTGAAAGAAAAAAAGAAATCTACAAAAAATAAAGCGGCTGATGATGTAGAGGAAGAAGAATCTATTCAAAAAGATGAGAATTCAGTACCTGAAGAATCTGAATTAAAAAAACAGGAAGATCAAACGGCCTCAGAACCTAAAATCACAGGAGAATCAGAGGAAGGGGTAAAAGATAAGTCTGCTGCTCCAGATAAAAAATCAGATAAAGCAACTAAAGAAAAGGAAGAAGCTGAATTAAAAAAACAGGAAGATCAAACTGCATCAGAATCTAAAACTGATAAAACCAAGCAAGAAACTGATTCTGTAGAAGCAGAAACATCAGAAGAAGGCAAAGATCTGCAAAAATAAATTCCATTCCACCAATCATACAGGAGTCTGGTCTACAGACTCCTGCTACTCCAAAATAAAACAAAAAAATATAACGGGTCTTGCTTCCGGGAACGGTGATTATTTTTTCTATCTCTTTCCGGAACTTAGCGGATTTTTTTCAGGAGATTAAACAGGAATTGATCAGATTAGGGAAAATCTGTGATTTAGACTTATTTGCTTTAAAGTGAATCTCAAATAAACAGCTCCAGACTCAATAAAAGGGAGATAGCATGAACTTTTTATGTCAAAAATTTTTTTGAAAAGTTGGAGATCACACCTCAAATACTGGTCCGTTTGTCGTATTCGTAACCCCGGGGCCAGACGCTTCCATGGAAGGTTGATCGGGTCTGCGATCATTGGACCTGGAGATTCGGCAACGAGGATGCTGTGAGCGATGGGAGTAAAATCTGCACGAAAGTGAACAGAGCTTTTATTTACCAGGATTTTCATTTGTTCCGGCTCCACTCCTCCGACACGATATAGTTCGCGGTCGAGCATTTGAACCTTGCTTGAACCGACAACCACACTTACACCATCTGTCCGCAGGCAGGCAGTGGGGCCAAGACTAATTTTTGCTCCACGCATCATAGGTCCCTTAACAGTCAAATCTCCATTACTGAGAAAATCTATGCTGAATGTTCCTTCAAAGGGATGATCTCCCAGTGCTGGTTCTCCTCCCAACCCCAGTGTAATGGTTTTTCCAACTCCTGTTTTATGTGCTGCTTCTGCAGCTTCAGGGTCAAACAATATCCCAAGGGCAGCGTCACTTGCCTGATTTGCAACCAGTGCCCGCAACATTCCTGTGGTGTTGGAATTACCTCCGGCTCCAGGATTGTCCTGAGTGTCCGCAATCACCACTGGGCGGTCTGCCCCCTTAGAAAGTCGAATGGCTTCCTTTACTGCTTGGTCCGGCTTATGGATATCAATCCACCATTCATGCTCTCGCTCGTTGATATGATCTGTAAGTGAGTCAACTGCACTTTCCAACTCAGACTGGTTTGTACCATAACCCCATACTAAAGCACCGCATTCAGGGAAGTCTGCCGCTGGAAATCCCGGAGTGAAAGACATGCTGTTAATGCTTCCATGCTCCAGCGATTCAAGATACTCATATGTCTGGCTGGCAGGTTCCATATCAGTGCATTGGCCGTGCAGCGGAATCAGAAATGGAATTCGCCTGCTTGCTTTAAAAAGGCGATTCCCACCCTCCATGTAATGCTTAAGCAAAAAAGCTGCACGTTCTCCTGTTTCGGCCATGTCAACATGGGGATAAGTCCTGTAAGCAACCAGAGCATCGGCCTTTTCAAGCATCAGCTGGGTTACGTTTGCATGTAAATCAAGGCTGCCAACTACCGGAACACCTTGACCGACTACGGTGCGAAGCCGCTTCAAAAGCTCACCTTCCCCATCATCAACATGTTCGGCTACCATTGCCCCATGTATATCAAGATAAACTGCATCAGGTTGAATTTCAGATGCTGCTTCAACTATCTTTCCTGTTATGCGTTCAAAAGCATCTTCAGTAACATGAGCCGAGGGACATGCAGCAGTCCAGATAACCGGAACAATCTGATGCGGCCCCCCGTGCATCGCATCAAGAAAACCACCCGCAGGAATGTTGATGCCCTTGAGATCAAGGATATCGCTGCCGTGAGTCATGCACGGCATTCCTCCACCCTGAACAAAGTCGTCCCAATCTGCCTTTGATGGTGCAAAGGTATTTGTTTCATGTTGAAATCCGGCAATCAGTATTTTCATGCTGAATTTAGCTGAAGAGCTTACTCTCCTGATAATAAGGAATGTTGGAATTTATGAATAAAATACACACCAGCTTTTTTTTTGCAAAAAAGCTAAGACTTTCAGAAATTGATGCAGGTAAACTTTTGTTAATCAGAAACCACGGATTTGAAACAGCGATTGTTCGACAGCATTGCGGATACGTTCACTGTCATGCTGGCTGTAGCTTTCCAGCATTTCGATTCCCTGCTTTGCTTTAAGCAGTCCCAGAATCCGGATTAGTCTCTCAGTAACCAGCAAATCTCCAGATTTTTTCTGCTTTTGGAGTGCAGTTATAGTTGCCTCTATTGCGTTGCTTCCAAGGTTTCTCATTGCTTCAACAACCTGTTCTGCAACTTCCTCATCAGCAAGATAAGGCATCATCAGTGTGGCAACACGGGGATTTTTGATTTGGCGCAGTATATCAAAAGTGTCACGATTCTCAAAGAAAGAACGGCCCTTGAGCAGTTTACTTATGGAATCAGCAATTTCCGGTCCGACAGCAATCAGTAATTCCTTGTAAGCGGCACGAATTCCACTTTGATTTGAAGAATCATATCGGGACACAATCACATCTATTGCGGGCTTCCCATACTCTCTGAAAGCATCTGCCAGAGCCCTTAACATATCCGAATTGGATTCAGTCGCCATGTCAGCAAGATCCTCAATGGCAGGTTCATATTTGACCTTCCCCAGATTCCTCACTACTTCTCGGAGAACACGCGCATCAGTTTCAACAATACGCTCATGCAGTGCAGGACCTGCTTGTGGACCGCCAATTGATCCAACCAGCTTTACTGCTCGAAGTCGCACTTTTGGACTGTCATCATCCAGCAGAGAAATAGCCATTTCGAGTGCTTCCTGTTTTTCACCCTGGCGGTAAAGCGATTCAGCTTTTTCGATGCTGGAGCATCCCACGGCAAACAACATGATCAACATTATCCAGGCGATATTTTTTCTGATTGCACGCATAAGATTTCCTTATTTTGTAAGTTATTATTAACTGAATTGTGGCAATTTATGATAAACGAACATCATTATTCTTCATCAGGAATTCTTGCAAAAACAAGGTCCGTTAAATCAGGAGCAACAATCGGTTCTTTCGCGTTGATTCCTTCAGAATCAAGTATTTCCATAATTTTGTCTCCAAGATCCTCGACTTTTCCTGCGTGGCGCACAACGATCGTCACAATTGTCGGTACAGAATTGTCGAAGCTTATGTAGCGGAATTCATCATCTTGAATTTGCTTCAGTTTTGTGCGGAGCTTTCGTACCTCCTTGCTTTTAAAATCCTTCAGTACCAGTTCAAAGGCAATCAGGCGTCTACCGCTGATTGAAATTGTGGACATTTCCTTGATCACCTGGGGGATGAATTCTTTCTGCATTTCTTCATATGTGTCATTAACGAGACCGGCGATCATTGCTGAAGTAATCACATTCGGTCCGCCACGTCTCGCAACATTGATAACGGTATTTGCAAAAGCCCCTCCCCGTCCAGTGGAAACATTCTTGGCGGTCACGTTCAGTGAGAGTGCAAGGTCACCCTTGATATTTCCACTCACGGACATGATATTTACTTCCACTACTACTTTAGCCATCTGCTTTAGCAGGCTTAAACCGGTAGTGTAAAACTGTTCCGCATCCTGGACTTGAGTTGCAAGCAAGGCTTTGTCAGCAGGACTTCCGGAAACAATTGCCATGAACTGTTCCTTGGAAATTTTAGCAAACTTCTTTTTTACTTTTTCATCTGTCTGCATAGATGTAACAGCGTTCCTAAAATCCATTGCGCGTAATCCACGCTGATTCAAATCAGTTTGAATTTGATTCATCATTGTATCCTCCAAATCCCTGAAGGTGAAACCGGAACCACTGAGATCAATATCCTTTCTGCTGGTAATTACAGGCACCAATGTACTGGCGCTGTTGTTTATAAGCTTGAGGTCTTTCTGCAGAGCAACAAGCACCCTCTGGCGGTTAACCTTGTGAGCTGTATCCAGACCGTAATATTTGCCACCAAAGATCTTTTTCTCGTCATTGACTTCGCTGCTGTCAATATATTTTTGGACATTTTTTGAAAGATATTTTTCTATTTCTTCAAAATTGTTGTTGTAATCTTCATCAGGCAATAATTCGCGTACCATTTCGTCAACAGCCTGTGTACTGGCTATTTCCATGGCCTTTGCTTTTGCTGCACGAATGTCGTTGCGCTTGATAAAGGCTTTGGATTTTATGCGTATCACACGGACGTCCGGAGAGTCCTCCTTCAGAGTGACGCGCCCGCTCAAATCAGCCAGCGTGAGAAATTCCTCTGGTTTTGGTTCCTTCTTTTTTGCGGCACATCCGCTGATAATTATTGTTAGGATCAGCAGAGATGAAATTATAAAATTCTTATTTAGCATTTTGGCTCCTGTCATTTTATGAGGAGGATTAATTATTGCCTTGTAATTGTTACTGATGAAATTAGAGATAATAAATTGAGCATATGTTTACTATTACCCTGAATCATTTCCAGGCATTAAAATTAAAACATTTATTGATTAAATTAAATACTGCTATTATATATTTGATCACATGTAAATAACAATATGTTAATGCCCCACTTTTGCTTCCTTAATACAATCAGCTGATATGGATAAAACTGAATGGTTCAGGATTGCGGATTTTGTTAAAAACTGTGAATCTTAAATGTAGCATTTTAGGAGATTAATGAAAAGGAGATATTTGTTTCTAACAAGAATTGTCATTATTTATTTTGTAGTATCTTTCTTAACTCCTGTTTTAACAGCCTTTGCGTATTATCCTCTCAGCTGGGACG
>JAKUUF010000087.1 GCA_022448705.1 SAR324 cluster bacterium
AACAGTCAGTAAAAACTTCCTCGGTTTTGATAATTTTATCGGGGTCAATGTCCAGAGTATAGTCCGTGCCTTTGAGAGCGTGCCACATGGTTAGTATATCAGGCTGACCTGTTCCGCCGCTGACCGGGCTCATTGACAAATCAATGCGGTCAATTCCGCCTTCAATTGCTCCCATATATTGGCCAACTGAAGCTCCTGCCGTGTCGTGTGTGTGTAAGTGCATGATTGTTCCTTCCGGAGCCATTTTTCGGGCACCCTTAATTGTCTCATGCACTTTTCTTGGATTTGCGGTACCGCTTGCGTCTTTAAAGCAAATTGAATCGTAAGGCACATCAGAATCCAGAATATTTCTCAATGTCTTCAGATAATATTCAGTGTCATGAGCGCCTTCACATCCCGGAGGCAAATCCATCATCGTAATCACAATCTGGTGATGCAGGCCATGAGCAGTGATGCGTTCAGCTGAATATTTTAGATTACGCAAATCATTCAAGGCGTCAAAATTGCGAATAGTAGTGATACCATGCTTTTTGAACATTTTGGCGTGCAGATCTATCATGTCCCTTGGCTGCTGGCGAAGGCCAACAACATTAATGCCACGAGCAAGTGTCTGCAGATCGGCATCAGGGCCTACTGTTTTTCTGAACGCGTCCATCATGTCAAAAGCAGATTCATTGCAATAAAAGAACAGGCTTTGGAAACGAGCCCCGCCTCCAGCTTCAAAATACTGCATCCCCGCATCTACTGCCGCTTCCAGTGCGGGCAGGAAATCTTTGGTTGCTACCCGAGCTCCAAACACAGATTGAAATCCGTCACGGAAGGATGTGTCCATAAATTCAATTTTTTTCTTGGCCATGATGTTTTTCCGATGAATTTTTTTTATATAATGCGGAAAAATTGGTTATGAGGTATTATTATCTGACTCATAAGATGCAATTGCAGCAGCAAATACTTCAACAGGAACTTCGAGTTTAGGAACAGTTTTGTATTTGTTTGAATCTGATTTACGGCTTTGATGCAATGACTGCTGCTGGTTCATTGTGAAATTGCGTGTAAGGAATTTTACCCACTCAATGCAGGCAATCAGCAGCAGCAGGAAAAGTATGACAGTGGCCATGCCCACAATCATCAATTTAAGTCCTTCCAGCAGCATTTATTCAACAGGATTTTTTTGATTCATTAAAGTTCGGCACAACTATTGACTGGACCAGGAAGTATCCTTTGTTTAACGTGTTATGACTGCAGGGAGTGTATAATATGTGGGCTTTTTTTTCAAGGAATCTATGTCATTGACACAAAGACAAATTGAATCATTTGAGCAAAATGGTTATCTGGTGCTGGAGAACTTTGTTTCTCAAGAAGACTGCGTTAAGTTGCGCGTTCGAGCATCAGAAATAGTCAAATATTTCGATTCTTCTGAGTCAGTTACTATCTTTACCACAAATGAACAGACAAGGCATTCGGACCGTTTCTTCCTGGAATCAGGAGACAAAATACGTTGCTTTTTTGAGGAGGAGGCCTTGGATGAAAATGGTGATTTAAAACAGCCAAATGAGTTTTCAATCAATAAAATCGGTCATGCAATGCATGACCTTGATCCTGTTTTTGATAGTTTTTCCAGGACAGAAGAACTTGAAGCTGTTGCCAAAGATGTCGGCTTTAAAGATCCCAGGATTCTGCAATCAATGTATATTTTCAAACAGCCAAAGATAGGAGGAGAAGTTGGCTGTCACCAGGACGCAACTTTTCTCTACACAGAGCCAATAAGCGTGAAAGGTTTTTGGTTTGCACTGGAAGATGCTTCCTTGGAGAACGGCTGTATGTGGACAATTCCCGGTGGCCACAGAAACGTGCTGAAATCCCGTTTCTTCCGGAATAAAACCGGGGATGGAACAGAGATGGAAATATTAGATGACTCTCCATGGGATAAATCAAAGCTGGTGCCTCTGGAGGTAAATGCAGGAACAATGGTAATACTGCACGGACTTTTACCCCATATGAGCTATGCCAACCGTTCAAAACTCACTCGCCATGCTTACACTATGCACCTTATAGAAGGGAATGCAGATTATCCGGAATGGAACTGGCTGCAGCGCTCTCCTGAAATGCCTTTACGCGGATTTTAGCAGGCAGTCAACACTTCCCCATTTATGAAGCGGCATATGCACTGGGAAATCTGGCCATGAATGCAATGGCCAGACGAAGTTCCCTCTTATCTGTACATTCTCCGATTTTGTGGGTGTTTTGTTCAATTCCAGGTCCAAAGCCAAACATTGGAGGATGTTTGTAATCACCGGCGTGTACCCAATTTTTTCTGTCTGAAATCTGTATGTCAGATTTTTCTGCAGGGATAGGGAAACCTACACCATCTGTAGAAAAAATCCAACGATCGATTCTGGGTTCTTTCCTGAGAGTTCCTTCCTTTTCAATCTGGGTTTCAACATTTGGAGAAACGACCATTTTGTATACTTCCGCTGCGGTCTGGAGGGCAGGATGATCTTCGGGAGTTGCCCAGCCCATGTAAATCTGCTTGTTGCCAGGGCGATAGTTGTTCCATGTAAGTTCCTCGTATACCGGTACTGCCACATCAACAGATAGTCCAGCTTCTCGAGCTTTTTTTACAGATTCAAAGCCGTCTATATCAGCTACTGCATCATCTGGGTTTTCACCAACGGTCAGGCGTCTGTCGAAGCGGAATTTGAAGCGGTCAGGCACGGCGCAATCGCTTGGAGTATCAAGTTTGGCAAATGACGCAGTTCTAGTTCCGTGTCCCAGAAAAGAATCATCTTTAAATCCCTCACGGTCATTGTACCTTTGAGCTGCCTCAGTTATGATTGCGCTGCCGAACTCCAGTGGGTTCAAACCTTCCCATGGCATCGAACCGTGACAGGACCGTCCTGTAACTGTTACCTCAATCTGCATGCGTCCGCGCTGTCCACGGTATATTCCGAGTGCACCTTTGCCGGCATCGCCAGTACCTTCAGAGAGTATTACCACATCAGGAACCAGTTCAGGACCTGAACCGGGCAGGACTTTATTCATCAAATACATCGGTCCCGCCCCGTCATTGTCCTCCTCCGCAGTAGTAGCGTATGCCCTGATGATGGTACCTTTGAGTGCTCCTTCCTTCACAAGTTCCAAAGCAATTTTAGTGGCAATGATCTGTGATATTACACCTCCGAGCTGATCTGCAGAACCTCTGCCAAAGATCAGATTATCCCATTCGTCATCTGGTGGAAGGTAGCCCAGCTCACCACGGAGGAAATCGTGCGCGAGTCCATTTAGCTTCAGTACTCCGTCGTATGCATCAATGCTTCCATCTGTTTTCTGGTGCCATTGATCTCGCAGTGCCCGCACCGTATCTGTGTGTCCATCAAAATATATTATTCGCTTTTTATCGTCAGGAATTCCGTCATCAGGGTCTTTGACAGTCCAGACAAGATTCCCATATTCATCAAACCACACATCTTCCGGACTGTGCACAGCACCTATTTCAGTAATTCGTTTTTTCAGGTATTTCAGCCTCGGACCCTCATGGTTACTTAGACCGCATTCGGGATCTCCACCCTGGTCCACAGGTTTGTCCACATAATCAGCAGGAATTCTTATGGCTTCCTTCAGCAGTTCTTCTGCCAAGGGCAGATATTTTTTGCTCAGAACTGATATATTTTCATCCAAACTATTCATTATATTCTCCTAAGTAGTTGTTTTATTTTATGTTGTTTCAGAATAAAAACCAAAAAAGCAGCACCATTCAAATGCACTTAACTTTAATCCAAACTTTTTTGTGCCAGGATTTTTTTAGTCCAGTACTCAAATATGAATCCGTTTGTCATTCCGGCGCATCAAGTATTCCAATGTTTCTACCGGATTTTCAAAGCGGTTTGCCAGGATCATGGCAGCGATTATGAATGGTTTATATCCCGCTTCAACGTAAGTATCAGTTCGATATTTTTCAAAAACTCCGGCTGATACTTCACCCTGATCACAGGATATGCTGCTTATGTCGGCAGGAAGGCAATGCATGTAAAGTGCTTCACCGTCTTTGGTAAGCTTCATGTTTTGTTCAGTACACTCCCAGTCTTTATGCTCAGCATTCTGTTCAAGGCATCTTTTTTCCAGTTCTTTCAAACCCTGCGTGTCCTGCTTTCGTAAAAGTTTTGTTCTTTGTTCCATAACTTTGTATGGAGCCCAGCTTTTTGGATATACAATATCTGCATTTTGGAATGCTTCATCCATTGAGTTACAAACATTGAATGAACCTCCACTTTCCTCGGCAAATGTGCCTGCAGTTTCCATGATTTCCGGAATCAGTTCATATCCTTCCGGATATGCCAGAGAGACTTCCATACCGAACCTTGTCATCAGTGCAATCACTCCCTGTGGTACTGACAGCGGCTTACCGTAACTTGGTGAATATGCCCAGGTCATGGCTATTTTTTTGCCTCGTAAATTGTCTATGCCGGATCTGCCATCACTGGAAGAAAAATGATGTGTCAAATGCAGAAAGTCAGCCATTGTCTGAGTTGGATGATCCATATCACTCTGCAGATTTACCAGAGCAGGGCGTTGATTCAAAACCCCTTCCTCTTTGCCGAGGTCAAGGGCCTCACCAACCTCACTCATGAAGGCGTTGCCTGCACCAAGGTACATGTCATCTCTGATACCTATGACTTCAGATAAAAAAGAAATCATATTGGCAGTTTCACGTACAGTTTCTCCATGTGCGATTTGTGATTTTCCTTCATCCAGGTCCTGGACGCTCAAACCCAGCAGGTTTGATGCAGAGGCAAAAGAAAATCTGGTGCGTGTTGAATTGTCCCTGAACAATGACACCGCAATTCCTGATTCAAACAGCCTGGTTGAAATGTTGTTACTGTGAAGATATTTAAGTGCGTCCGCAATATTCAAAACTGCTTTCAGCTCCTCAACAGATCTTTCCCAGGTGAGCAGGATGTCTTTTTGAAAAAGGCTGGCGTCAGTGTTTTTTATGTTTGAGATGTAATGTTCGAATTCTTTCATATAATGTTAATCATGTTTTGCAAATGATTTAAAAAATACTTCAAAAAAGGCTTGTTTGAATTAATTTTGCCAGATATTTAATTAATGAATCTTGTTCCTGCTGTACCGCTAATCGTCTGCTGAAGCAAATCCACTTTAGTAATGTAGGACCTTTTGCCTCCGCATTCTAAAAAATCAATCATGGCCTTTATTTTTGGCCCCATGCTTCCATCAGGAAACATACCGGATTCATAAAGTTCTGAAGTTTCCTTTAGTGTTAACTCTGAGAGGTTTTTTTCATTTTGCTTCTGATAATTTATTTTAACTGCATCTACGTTGGTCAAAATCACCAGTTCCACTTCAAGATTCTGTGCACGTTTTTGAGCTCTTTCCATAAGCATGCGTGCAAGCAGACTTGAGGCAAGATCTTTGTCAACAACTCCTTCCACTCCCTTGAATATTGCTGCGGGTTTTTTGTTTTCCTTAACTCTTCGGTTGTAGGAAATTCCGTAATTGCATTCGTAAGTTTCAGAATCTTCGTTTTGTTCAGGTATGACCTTCACCACTGGAATACCTCCTCCTCCGACTGAAATGGGAATATTTCCGGACAAATAACAGGCTTCTATCATATCAATTTCCACGATACCATTTGGAACAGGTGAAGGTACCACACGGCGCCAAATTTCCAACTGGTCCTGTGTGTTCCCAGAAGCTGCTGAACTTGAGATTAACTTAGGATTTCCAGGGTTGTCCGCATTCTTGTAAAATTTTGCACAGTAGTCCGGAGTTTCATTCATTAACCTCGATGCTTCCTCTTTTGTTAACGGAGGACCAATAAATTTGCTTGGATTCTGGAAGGCAGGATCTTCTGCATCAACAATCACCTGGGTAATTATTTCAGCAGTATGGATTCCCAACCCCCTGACTTGCAGGGAGTTTGAAAGCTGGGCCAGCATGTATCCAAGAGCTCCCTGAGAATCTGCTCCGCAGACATCAAGCGGAATTTTATGCAGATGATTGCTGGAATACTCTGAACGCAGAAGAATGTTGCCAATTTGCGGTCCGTTGCCGTGGGTCACTACATAATAGCAATCCTGATTTTCCTTTATGAAATCAGCTATTTTTTCACATGTTTCTGCTGTGCGTTTCCACTGTCTGGGTAAATCCTGATTGATCAGCTTGCCTGTACTTGAGTCAATTTCAACAGGGGAAATTTCATTCCCTCCCAAGGCAAAAATGATTAGTTTGTTTTTTTCCATCATGAAGCATCAGGCCTTACGCTCATTTTCTTCAGGGGCAGTTCATATTGGCGCTCGCCGTTGTACTGAAAGAACGCGTTTGACACTGCAGAAGCAGTAGGTACAAGACCAATCTCACCTACCCCCTTTGCTCCACATGGTCCAAATTCATCTGGCTCCTCAACACCGATAACTACTATGTTTGGTGTTGAAGCGGCGCGAATCATACCAAGTTTCCCAAGCCTAGTATGCTTTGGTCTTCCTTCCTGCATTTCAAAATTTTCAGAAAGGGCGTAGCCCAAACCCATATGTACAGAACCTTCAAGCTGTCCTTCAAACAAGACGGGATTGATTATTCTTCCGGCATCATGGGCCGCGAAAACAGTGTCGATTTGTCCTGAATCGTCAAGTGTCACTACCTGCGTTGCATAACTGTATGAGTAATGCGTCTGCGGGTCTTCTGTCTTTGATGCAAGTGATGCGGTCCAGTC
>JAKUUF010000088.1 GCA_022448705.1 SAR324 cluster bacterium
AATCATTCAGTTCATCTTTGCATAATTAACCAGGTTTGCCACTGATTCATTCCCTCCACACATCAGCAAAACCAGATGGTCATCTGGACCAAATCTATCTTTGATTTTTTCTGCCGCAGCCAGCGTACACGATGCCGCCAATTCTGGCAGTACCTTAGTGCGTTCAAGAATAAGCTGCTGTGCGTCAATGGCCTGCTTGTCACTAACAATGAGTAGTCCTTCCAGATGTTCCTGTGCGATAGTCAGCGCATCCTGAGCAACAAATGGTGAACCAAGTGTTCTGGACATAGAGGTTGGCTTGATGTTGACGACTTTCCCTGCATCCATGGCTGATTTCATAGTGGCAGCCCCTTCAGTTTCCACACCCCATACACGAACCTGCGGTTTCAAGCCCTTTATAGCAACTGTGTTTCCGCTTATCAGTCCTCCGCCGCCGATGCTGATAACGAGGTCAGTTATTTCTGGAAGGTCTTCAAAAATTTCCAGTGCAACATTACCAGCCCCGGACATCTGGTAGTGATTATCAAATGGATGTAAAGCGGTGCGGCCCTGCTCAGCTAATTCATTGTATCGGTTAAATGCAGCCTGAATATCGGGTGAAAAGTCGATGGTTGCAGAGTACCCCCGGGTTGCGTCTACATAGTTCTTTGGTGTATCCTCTGCCATACAAACTATTATATCCACACCCAACACACGACTGGCATATGCAGCTCCCTGCGCAAAGTTTCCTCCACTGATGGCTACGGCGCCTTTATCCAGGACATCCTTCTCCCTTGCCAACATCTGGTTAAATGCTCCGCGTGGCTTGAAAGACCCGGTTTTCTGGAACAGTTCCATCTTCAGATAGACATTCGTCCCTAACCGTTTGCTCAGTGTCTCACTTTTCCATAAGGGAGTCCGCCGCACATACGACGAAACCTTTTCCGCTGCTGCTTTCACATCATTGAGTGTTATCATATTTGTTCCTTATATCGTTGAATGTTGCCGAAATATTTTCACAATATTTTCCTGGGCTACCTCGATTTTTTGCATTGTTGCAGTGTATTGCATTTATTTTAACTTAACGTTTTCCCGTGAATCACTGATACATGGTGCACCCGGCAGGAGTCGAACCCGCGGCCTACGGAACCGGAATCCGTCGCTCTATCCGGCTGAGCTACGGGTGCATAAATTGAGTGGAAGAAGCTGACTGTTTTGCCCGGCCGAGCATTTCTTCAGCCGGTTCACAGCATAGCAATTCGTCGCTGCTATGACCATCATGTTTTGCACTGGCAGACACCACACTGATTTTTCAGGCATGAACAACCGGCAGTTCGTTCCAGCAGGTTGTAAAGGCAGGACTGCGGGACTTGCTGCGTGCCCTCCAGGCTGAACTTCCGGAAGCAGAGGCGGAGACCACGGTGTAGCGCCCGAACCTGGAATTGATGTTTTTTATGGCCCACATCAGTTCCGGAGACCTGCTGACTTTGTGCTCGGTCTCAAAAAGCTGTTCCGGAATATTTTTTACCGGCACAAGATCATGCAGAAGCACGCCGACCCTGTGGTATTCAAATCCGGGCTTAAAAACCTTCTCCAGCGCACGCTGGGCCACGGCATTCAGGTGAAGCATATTATCAGTAGCACCCATTTCAACAGAGGCCGAAACACTGCGCTGGGCAATGTTTTTGCGGAAACGGTTTGTTGACAGATACACGGTGATGGCTGAAGCAGCCTGCTTGTACTTCCAGAGCCTTCCTGCGGCATTTTGCACAAAATGAGTCAGCGCCGGCCTTATATCTTCCAATTCCTTCAGCGGTGTGCCGAATGAGCGCCCGCACATCAGTGACTTCCTTGATTCTTCGGGCTCCTCCAGCTCCAGACAGCTTTCACCGCGCAGCTCCAGGACTGTGCGCATCAGCACCACAGAAAAACGTTTTTTAATCCACTCAGGATCGGCGTCCCTCAGCTGCCCGGCGCTGGTGATGCCGAATTCAGCTAATTTCCTGCTGATCTTTCTGCCGATTCCCCAAACATCTCCTGTCTCCATTTGTTCCAGCGCCCTGCTGAAACTTAAGGGCTCAGTACCGATGCATACTCCAGCTAATTCCGGGCGGCGTTTTGCCAGCCTGTTGGCAACTTTGGCCAGTGTCTTTGTGGGTGCCGCTCCTATTGAAACCTGAATTCCCGTGTGACGAAGCACCCTGCGTCTCACAAGCTGACAGAGCTCCACCAGTCGGTCCCGTGATAAACCGGAAACATCCGCAAAAGCCTCATCGATGCTGTAGCGTTCCACATTGGGCAAAAGCTGTTCCAGTGTCTCCATAACACGGCTGCTCATGTCACCGTAAAGTGCGTAGTTTGAGGAGCGTATCTGCAGCCCGTGGCTCCGTACAAATTCCCGAACACTTCCGGACAGTACTCCCATCCCAATCCCAAGTTTCTTTGCTTCGGCGGAGCGGGCAATCACGTTGCCGTCATTGTTGGAAAGCACAACCAGCGGTTTTCCCTTCAGTTCCGGCTGGAATACCTGCTCGCAGGAGGCGTAAAAATTGTTGCAGTCAATCAGGGCAATCATAGCTTCTTCAAGGTCCAGCAAACCACTCCCCAGACGGAGAAGTCCATTTCTTCAGTAATCGTGATTGGAGGATAATCCGGATTCTCAGCTTCCAGCACCACCGTTCCATTCCGTTTAGTAAAGCGCTTGATGGTAAATTCAGAATCAATCACAGCC
Source organism: SAR324 cluster bacterium (assembly GCA_022448705.1). GTDB lineage: Bacteria > SAR324 > SAR324 > SAR324 > NAC60-12 > Arctic96AD-7. Next base: position 2,711 of record JAKUUF010000088.1, read on the forward strand.
ACCACAATGCGGTTTTCCCAGCTTTCAATGCTGCGGTCCACAACCAGGATGTCTCCGTCAGTAATGCCGATTTCCCTCATCGACTCCCCGGCTACACGCACGAAAAAAGTGGCGCTTGGATTGTCAATCACCAGCGTGTTCAGGTCAAGCCTCTGCTCCAGATGATCCTCGGCGGGAGAGGGAAAGCCTGCCTGAACCCTGTTGTCATAGTATGGCAGCTCGATGCTCCGTGAATCATCCGCCAACCAGATTTCGCTGATTGATCCGTCTGATTTTATCGGCAGTGCCGGAGGTTTGTATTCAGTCATACCATTTTCATGACTAAGATTGCTAACAGAAAAAGCTGTTCGTTTTTATAAGTGAAGTGCATTCGTAAAATGACTTGCTTACATAAATTGCAATTTATTTTACAATTTATGACAAGTTAAGCGAGATTAAATTGTTCTTGACAAGGAAAATGAAGTTATTCAGGAAAACTCAAAAATTCTGTTCCTGTAACAGGATTCACTGAGGAGACAGGGCCCGGTAAATCAACCCTGCGATTTCACTCTCAAGCGGAAATGAAAGCATCCCCATCACCGTGTAACCCAGCAACCAGGGCATCAGGTAAAACCGCAGCATGTAAAAAAACCAGGCGACATAGAGCGGAACCAGAGCAGGCAACAGAAAGCCCGGAGTGACTGGAGCAAAAAAACGGAGCAAAGGATTGGTGGAGCGTACAAAGAAACGCATGAAGAAAAAGGACGAATCTTCAGGAAGAAAAAACCCCATCGCCGTTCGTCCGATCAATGTCCACATCACTACCCCGGAGATATAATCCAAGGCAATGACCCAAAGCGGAAAAACTTCCGACACAGGGTCCATCGATACAACTTCATCAAGGAGTTAAAAAATTTCCCGGGGCAGGAACCCCGGGAAAAAACAAGTTTAGTTTACAGGATCAGTGAGATGCCGCAAGAACGGTTTCACCCTTCGGAATTCTGACTTCATCAACCATCTTCTGGGTCGCTTCATCAGGTTCTTCCGTGGCAAGGCTGACCACAATCATGACCACTAGGTTAACAGCACAGCCTATGATCCCAAAACGAAGGTGATCAATACCCAACCAGGGTTCCATTCCTCCCCAACGCACCATGTAGAGATACCAGGTTCCTGCCAAGAATCCACAAAGCATTCCTGCCACGGCTCCCTGACGATTGGCCCTTTTCCACCAAACACCCAGAACCAGAGGAAAGAATAATCCCGACATGGCAAAGTCGAAGGCCCAGGCGACCGCACCAAGGATACTGGTCAATTTCAGACTTGCAACAAAGGCACCTGCGGCTCCAAGGACTACCAGCAGAATACGGGCGACGACCAATCTTTTTGCAGTTTCTGCGGTTGGATCGATGATCTTGTAGTAAAGGTCATGGGAAAGAGCATTGGCAATTGCCAGCAGCAAACCATCGGCTGTTGACATTGCAGCTGCCATTCCACCCGCCGCAACCAGTCCTGAAATTACATAGGGAAGTCCTGCTATTTCAGGGGTCGCCAGGACCACGATATCCCCACGCATAAAGAACTCGTTGATTTGCAGGATTCCATCCCCGTTGCTGTCTGATATTGCCAGAAACTTGACCGCACTCCATTTCTGGACCCAATCGATGGCATTCACTTCGGCAATTGTTTTACCAATAATCCCTGTTGCCAGGTTCGGATCAAGGATCTGAAGCTTGGTAAAGGTCGCCAGAGCTGGTGCGGTGAAATACAGAAGGAATATGAAAAACAACGACCATGCCACTGAACGTCTCGCACTCTTCACCGAAGGGGTGGTGAAGTAACGCATCAAAATGTGCGGAAGAGACGCCGTACCGGCCATCATACAGAAAGCAAGGGTCACGAATTTCCAGGCCTCCATTCCACCACCGGCCGCCACGAATGGCACAGTCAGCGCCTTGAGGCCGGCAAAAGACTCCGTCGGTTTGAGCACTCCCACCTGATGCATCTGCTCCAGTTCCGTGACTCTTTGCACCGCATCACCATAGACCAGTTGCGGGATGAGTCCGAAATCCTGTTTGTTGGACATCCAGAAAACCGGGATAAGATAAGCGATGATCAGGACAATGTACTGAGCAACCTGGGTCCAGGTGACAGCCCGCATCCCACCGAGCATAGAGCAGAGCAGAATCCCGAATAACCCAAACCAGACTCCAACTTCGAAAGGAATCTGCAGGGCCCTGGATGCAATCGTTCCGGTAGCATTGATCTGTGCTGTCACGTAGGTGAAGGACGCCACAACCAACACGATCACGCCCATCAGCCGTGCCAGGTTTCCTCCATAACGGGTTCCAATAAAATCTGGTACCGTATAGCAGCCGAATTTACGCAGGTAAGGCGCCATCAAAGAAGCCACCAAAACATAACCTCCGGTCCAACCCACCAAAAAGGCTAAATATCCATGACCGCCAAAATAAATCCCGCCGGCCATTGCGACAAAAGAAGCTCCGGACATCCAGTCCGCTGCCGTAGCCATTCCGTTGAACAAGGCTGGAACCTGACGTCCTGCCACGTAATAGGCTTCCACCTGCATCGTCCTTGAAAGCCAGCCGATTCCCGCATATACCAAAACGGTAAATACGATGAACAGAATTCCAATCGTTTCGGCACCTAAACCCATCTGTTCAAGGATTGCCATCAAGATGATGAAGGCAATGAAACCACCCGTGTACAAGCCATAAATTTTGGGCAGCATTTCAATAAAGGGCTTTTTTGCTTGTTCCATTTTTCTCTCCTCTATTGTTCTTCTGCTAAACCATATTTATCATCAATCTTCTCCTGCTTGATGTTTAAAACCACAATCAGGACAACAAAGATGACTAGAGAACCCTGTGCGGCCATGTAAAAGCCGAAGGGCCATCCAAAGAATGTAATTGAGTTAAGGGAATTCGCGAAAAAAAAGATCCCCATAGAAAAGATGAACCACAGGATTAAAATCCATGTGGTCAGGCTGCGTGTTTCAGCCCAATGCTGTTCAAGGTTATCCATGATGGCTCCTATCTGGTCTCTATCCCTGACCAAGGCAGCAATGAAAACCTCCCATTGATTCATTTCAGCGGGAAAATTTTCGCCGCTTGTTAAATAATTGGGTTAAAATATCAAAAGTTTATTTTTTTTACAACAATTTTATGAGAAATTGTTTAACAGATCTGGTAGAACGGCTTTATTGCGCTTTTTAATGTAAATGATCATATAAAATGTTCAGAGGATTGTTAAAACTTGTACTTCCATTAATAAATTTTTTAGTGCGGCAAAATCGGATTGACGAGGTTGAATCCCTCAGGTCTTTTGTTTCAAGCCGGTCCAGTTATATGGCGCAGGTCAGTCTTTATGGATACCTTAAAGCCCGGGCCGGTACGCAGTATGTTTCTCTGATCAAGGATCCGCTTTTCGCATCCTCTATGAAGACCGCGCGTAACCAGATTTTTTTTGCCTGCCTGATGGATTTGACCCTGCATGTGCTCAAAACAATTCACGCCCGAAAACAGCAGAATTTTCAAAATTTAGATCCATTTGCCCGTCAATTTTTTATCCAAACCCTGGCCAAAGCCCCTGAAGAGGTTTTTGAAAGCCTGGAACGCGAGAAAGTCATCCTGGAGTTCGAGAAACACTTGAGTAGACATAACTGGTCCGGTACTGATGATTCCCATGAATCTTTTTCCGGAAGCCGATCTGCCCTGCTGAAATGGGCACCGGTTGTGGAAGAATTCAAGATCCAGGACGAGGAAATCGTCTCGAATTCGATCCATTTCAAATGGTTGCGGGTCTGCCAGGAATTTGAAAAACTGACAGACTTTGAAAAGATCCGGCTTGAAACCGACCCAGATCTTCCTGATCTAGAGAAGGAAGTCCCGGAAGATTAGTGAATACCACAAAATTGGGGTGATCCTTCAATTTTCGATTCTGATACGTGTTATAATTCCCAACTGATGAACGCCTCAAATTCCTGTAGTATACCACTCTCTTCCGTCTGGTTTTAACG
>JAKUUF010000089.1 GCA_022448705.1 SAR324 cluster bacterium
GGCTTTTAGTTGGTAACGCTGTGAGCTCAAAATCTGAAGCAACTATTACTTCTTCGGGAACAGTTGGTGACATAAATAAAGCTAAAAAGGACGCTGAGGAAATAGGCAATCTTATAAACGCTATTTCTTCGTCAGGCGGATTACTGGTCATGAGCGTTGGTTTTGCATTTTAAATTAATTATAAGTTACTTCATAATATTAAGAAAAAATTTAGATGAACAAAGTCAGGTACATTAGAATTATCAGCTACAGCAAATTATTTGGTTTTTGTCTTTCGTGTCTGTTTTGCGGAAGTTTTTTATTTGCCCAGGTCCAGGATTTTGGAGGAGGCGGAGGAGGAGGTTCTGGAGGTGGTTCAGCAACCAACAGGCTAAACCAGACAGCAAGAATAGGTGTAAAAACCGGAATTATGAAGTGGAAATCTCATTTAATTTATTCCACAACAAGTCCGACTCAGATTGAGATTCCGGGTGAAGTCTGGACAATTGGATATGCACAGGGTTCTGGCAAGTATGATTATTCCTATACCGACTACAGTGAATCAGCAGGTTATTCAACAAAATCGCAAAGTATAAATTTCACTGCAACCGAATTCAACGGGAGATACTATTTTGGAAATTCATTCAATATTCCCTTTGGATATGCTATCTACAAGGTCACATATCCGGACTGGAATTATTCTGGAGTAACCTATGATATTGAGTATTCAATAACACAGCTGAATTATGGAATTGGTAATGAATGGACCGCTGACTGGGGGGGATACTTTGGAATTGACTGGTACCAGACTGGAACCATTCTGAGTGAGGACATTTCAGTTACACACAAGTCCGGCACTGAAACAGGCGCGACTCTGTCGGAAGCAAATAAAACAGCGACTGAAATTAAACCATTTACAGGAATGTTCGTGGTAACCTACGGATTTGGCTTCTGAAAGATGTGGGATACGGCTCAGTAGATTTCATCAGCATAAAGACAGATCGTTCATGAAATAAGTTTTGCCAGTAATTTTCCAGGGAATGCACTCCTCAAAACTTCTGCTTAATTTTTTCTGACCACTCTGGAGGAAATTCAGCATTAAGCACCTCTTCTTTAATCGACACAATTGAATCCGTATCCTCTACTTGACGAAGATCACGGACTCCTTTATGAAATCCTATTCCTTCCGGAACCTCCGCGGCACGGTTTGTACGGCTGTATTTGATTCCCTTCCCTGATCTCCATTCTATCGCCAGCTCTCCAAAGAGCAGCTGTATCTGCATGATGTTATCTTCCTCATCTATCCAGAGAAATCCGTGAGCGTCAAATCGATTTTCACACTCCAATGTAATCTGGTGCAGTCCGTCCACCAGCTCCTGGGATTTTTGGGTATTGATCACATAAAATTTACATCTGCTCATGATTTCGTGCCCCCTGTCTTGTGATTTTTTAAAATATAAATGATCATGCAGTTAAAACTTTGTATTTTAAGCAGAATTGTCAACAAAATCGAGTCAGGCTGAGCTATTGTTTTTAGCAGCAGCCTAAGAATAATTTAATCCATGAGTCTTATACGTGTATTGATAAACGGGTCCAGGGGCCGCATGGGTCAGGAATCCGTTAAAGCTGTCACTGAAGACCCGGAACTGGACCTGGTTGCCCAAACAGACTTGGGAGATAACCTTTCCGATACAATCAAACAAGCTCAAGCCCAGGTTGTTGTTGACTTCACAACCGCAGCGGTTGTGATGGAAAACGCTGCAGCGATTATAGAATCTGGGGCAAGACCTGTGATAGGAACCAGCGGACTGCTTCCGGAACAGGTTTCGAAGCTTCAGGAACTTTGTGAAAAACATAATAACGGCGGAGTAATTGCTCCAAATTTTGCTGTTGGGGCAGTGCTGATGATGAAATATGCCCAGGACGCGGCCAAATATTTTCCAAACGCTGAAGTCATAGAACTGCATCATGACCGTAAAGCAGATGCTCCTTCAGGAACTGCAATAAAAACTGCAAATCTGCTGGCTGAATCAAGAAAATCGGTTCCCGCAAAAATCGATGAAAAAGAAATTCTTCCTGGCGCAAGAGGCGCTGAGTCCCAGGATATCCGTATCCACTCTGTAAGACTTCCTGGACTGGTTGCCCATCAGGAGGTAATCTTCGGCGGCCAGAGCCAGACCCTTAAAATCAGGCATGATTCTATTCACCGCGATTCATTCATGCCCGGAGTATGCCTTGCCTGTAAAAAAGTCATGCACCTGAAAGAACTGGTTTACGGACTGGAGCATCTGCTTTAAATAACTGCAAATCCTACTTTACCGCGTGCTTCCTGCCCCGCGGATGAAGTTCGTGATAAACCTTCACAAAATCCGGACGATTTATATGTGCATACTGAAGGGTTGCATCCAGGCTGACGTAGCCGAAAAGCTCCTTAATGTCAGAAAGGTCTATACCGTTCTGCAGCAAATGCACGGCAAATGAATGCCGCAGAATTCTTGGGTTGATGCGGCTGCTGATTCCACTCCTTTGAGCGTGTTTCTTGATCATTGCCCAAAATCCGACCCTGGTCATGCGTGTTCCGTTGCGTCCCGGAAACAAACATGGATCATTCGGATTCAGAAGACGGTTCTCCCTTGCCTCCTCAAGGTAAGTCCGAAGCACCTGTACAGCTTTTATAGTAATCGGAACCATTCTCTCACGCTTTGAACGCACCTTTAAAAACTCCAGGTCCAGAAATAAATCTTCAACATCCAGCCCAAGCAGCTCGTTGACTTTAAGCCCGCTGGAGTAAAGCAGCTCCAGCATTGCCCTGTCCCTTAACCCCAGGTAATGATCCAGCGAGGGAGACTCCAGCAAAGCCACAACTTCTTCTGGAGAAAGTATTTCCGGCGCCTCAGGCATTACTTCCGGAAAACGTAGTTGATGAGCCGGACTTTTTTTAATCATGCCCTGCAATTCAAGGTGGTCAAGAAAAAGTTTCAGTGTTGAGATGTGCCGCGCCAGTGTCCTCGGCTTGTAGGACTGACGAAGGTAATTCAGGTAGGTTTCAAGATCTTCCAAATTCAGCCTGCGTATTTTTTCGAGCAGTTCCTGGCTGTCGTAATTATCCTCATCTATTTCCAGCCACTTTAAGAATTTACGCAGATCCAGACGATGGCTCTGAATGCTGTTTGGAGCGTATTTTTTATTGTTAAGTGAGTCCAAAAAATCCGAAACCAGCTGCTGCATATTATTTCAACTGGTCTGGTAGACTGAGTGAAGAATTCCGTGGTGAGTTTAACGCAAGCACGAAGAGTGTGAAGAAGTCCGCAATGCCGTGTGTAAAATGAGGCTTTTGTTACCTTGGCCCAACAAGGTGGAGTAATGTGGTAAAAGGTTCAGGCTTCCTGCCCACCGGCAGGCATGCACACCCCTTTCAGGGACAAACTCCTGTAAGAATATATCAGGTAGCAAAAGTTTTACATCACGAACACCGCAGACTCCGCTTTTGAGTCTGAGAAATATTGTTTCATACGCAGAAAAACTGAAACGGAACATTTTAATCTTTTCAGCCCTGCGTACTTTATTGCTTTAACACAAATTGGCAAAACGCTGAGAAATGCTTGTCCGGATTCATCAGCAGAGCATTATACTATTTTTCTTCCAGGACTTTATCCAGTCTGTAGCATAAGGATTCAAGATCATCTTCAATCCCATCGTATTTTGAAGCTCTTTTTTGAAGAGTAAGCAGTTTGTCAGCCAGGTTCAAAGCAACAAGCAAAGCTATGCTGGATGGGCTATATGCCTCGGTCTGTTCTGATACTTCCTTGATTTGGGAGTCAAGAAATTTCTCCACTTCACGGACATGTTCTTCGCCATGCGGACTTGAAATTGAGAAACGGTTCCCGCTGATATTGATCTGGTATTGTCTGCTTTCCTCCTCCGGCACTGTAACTCCTTTTCAACTGACTGTTCTGTTTTTATGCGCCCAATGGCGGAACAACACTAATGCCTTGCTAGACGTGCATCCTTTGTACCTGATGCTAAATTAGATCGGATATGCTAAAGTTGTTTAACATTCTACCTAATAAAATAGTTTCTAACAGTTTTTTTTTCAGAATGCAAATCCATTATCACACAAGTATAAAAATATATCCCATTTTGTTTTGAAGATCATTCATGAAATCTCCACAGATGAGTACATTGAGCAAGGAAGCTGTACAGGAATTTGGTGCACTGCTTTTGCTCGATCATTTGATGCGGTATGAACTGCTTCAAGTTGAGAAAGTAGAATTGGAGGATATAATTGATCAGCTTGAAAATGGTGTGGCAGAGCTGAAAAAAGGCTTCTTTCGCTCAGATGAGCAGGAGCAGGAACTTTCTTATGAAAAGGAAGAACTGAGAGAAGCAAAAAAAGCTCTTTCTGAAGTGGAACAGGAGATGGAGGAAAATCGTCATTGCCGCCTGAATATTGCTCTAGCTGAAACAGATGATGAGGGCCTTGAGTCTTTGCTGAATTTTATGGAGAGCCGAGGCACACTGACTGTAGAGGAAGACAATTATTATAAGGCTACAGATAAGGGCCATGAGGTGTATCAGGACCTGGTTAAGCAGCTTGAGGCCTATGTCACGCATTTTGAAGTCTATGCCTATGTGGACCTTGAACAGGGTATTTTCGGTGATCCGGAAACGGACCTGCTTGAAGGTGATAAATGGTCAGACCTGCGGGTTGCGGTGGCTGAACACAAAGGCATTGACCCGTACCGTGTAGTTTTTCTGGCAATGCTGAGTGCTGAGACATTCTATGAAAATCCGGACTGGAAATTTGATTTAAGCATGGGCACGCTTTTTCAGGAGATGAAACAGATTGTACTGGAACAGCTGCATGTGGATGATCTTGGTTACAGTGACAGTGAGGGCAAAGTTTCAGGAGAAGAGGTAATACGGGATATTATTGAGCAAGGCAGCGAATTAGTCGCTAAGAGAAAAAGCAGGGAACAGGAGATTAAAGGGAGAAAACAGGCAGAGGAAAGTCCGGATGAACAGGTCATCACAACAACCTATTACTGGTAAACATAAAAATTCTCCCGGGCTTAAAGAAATGGTATCTCCATCAATGCAGGGAAAATACAGGAATCAGCAGGATATTAACTGGTATCCGGGACACATGCTTAAGGCCAAAAAAGAATTGGCCGAACAGCTCAAGCGTGTTGACGTGGTACTGGAAATGCGGGACGCCAGAATTCCTGTTTCATCAGTTAATCAGGATTTTGAGGAATTACTGGGACACAAAAAACGTATCCTGATTTTCAATAAAACCGCTCTTGCAGACCAGGAAGTCACAAGGAACTGGGAAGAAAGCTTCCGGACACAGGACATCCCGTTCCTGTTTATTGATGCTATAAAGAAGAGTCATCTGCAAAAATTATTGCCTCTTTCCCGCAACATAATGCAGCAGAAATGGTCTGCTTTCCGCAGGCGTGGAATTCGTCCACCCTCTCTCAAACTGCTGATATGCGGTATTCCGAATGTAGGCAAATCCAGTTTGATAAACAGGCTTTCAGGACGAAAGGCAGCAGAAACAGGGCCAGCTCCGGGAGGAACTAGCCATCAGGACTGGATCAAGTTGGGAAGTGATGTTGAACTTCTTGATACGCCGGGAATACTTTGGCCGAAAATTAAGGACCGAGAAACTGGTCTGCGGCTGGCAATTACCGGTGCAATTAAGGATTCAATTGTTGGTACCTCGCAGCTTAGTATTTATTTAATCGGGATTTTAAAGCAAAAACTCCCGGATAAATTACAGAAGTTCTATCAACTGACCCCGGAAAATCTTGCTTTGTTTCCAGAAGATATACTGCAGAAAATTGCTGAAAACCGAGGTTGCCTCAAAAGAGGTGGTGCTGTAGATCAGCCTCGTGCAGAGAGCCTTTTACTCAGGGACTTCAGGCAGGGTAAACTGGGGCGCTTGAGTTTTGATTATCCAAAACCTGATGATGAAGTTTAATTATTCCAGAAACAGCCTGCCGTTGATGATCAAATGAAAAACAGCTGCGATACAGAAAAACTTATTACACCTGCAAGTACGCATATTCCAGGATTTTTCCACAGCCAGTAGCTTGCTCCCACTCCGGTAAATCCAATTAAGTAGTTCAAAATTTGGAAATAGTCTTCCGAATTTGGGAATTCAATGGAAGTTACCAGCAGGGCCGCTATCATTGATGGCCCCATCAGCTGGAAAAACAGGTTTATCTGGGGGTGGTTTTTACTGCTTTTTTCCTTTCTCGCACTGAGTAAAAAAGGCACAGCACGTATGAGGTAGGTTCCCAGTGCAGCCAGCAAAACTGCGTAGACAAAGTATATATCGGTTACCGTCTGAGCCATATCATGCCTGTGATGGGACCAATAAATGCCGCAGCAATTATTCCAATTTCTGAGTGTCCGTTCCAGTGAAACATCGCTGCAACCGCTAAGGCAATGATCACGGCCAGACGTCTGCCTTTATCAAGCATGGAAAGTAGCAGGCTGAAAAAAAGCGCGGGCAATGCAAAAGAAAGGGCCTGTCCAAGGAATGAATAATAATTTAGTAGTGATTTTCCTCCAACACTACCCGCAACAGTACTGCCTGCCCAACATGAATAAGCACCTAGTTCCAGCCCAAGCAGCCACCAGAATCTTGATTCTAGTGGTATTTCTTTGATCCTGGAAAATACGACCGAAAATACTTCATCAGTTAACCC
>JAKUUF010000009.1 GCA_022448705.1 SAR324 cluster bacterium
TGAGATTATAAAAAAAATACTGACTTTTTTAATCAGGTGCTTCCAACAGGTTTTTGCATTTTTTGGCTTTTAGGAGGTTCATCATTCAGCATATCTGCTACTGCAGCCCCTGCTGGGATCATTGGAAACACATTGTCAGCTTTAACCACCTGGGCCTCGACAATACACGGGCCATCGTTATAATCCAGTGCTTTTTTAAGCACTTTGACGACATCTCCTGCTCTCCTAAGATGAAATCCCTTGATTCCAAAGGCCTCACCAATTTTAACAAAATCAGGATTACCTTCCATGTCCACACCGCTTTCCCGATTGTCAAAAAACAATTGCTGCCATTGTCTGACCATTCCGAGATAACTGTTATTAATAATAATGATTTTGATAGGCAGTTTGTGAATTGCCGCTGTGGCAAGTTCACTCATTGTCATTTGGAATCCTCCATCACCAACAACAGCTACTACAAGATCATCGGGTTTCCCAAGCTGTGCGCCAATTGCTGCAGGAAACCCATAGCCCATGGTTCCAGCACCTCCGCTGGAGAGCCATTGGCGCTCTCTGATTGATTTGCAGAATTGAGCAGCCCACATCTGGTGCTGACCTACATCAGTTGAAATAATCGCGTTAGATTCCGTCAAACGGTCCAGTTCGGCTAATACATGCTGCGCCCGCAGACCTCCACGCTTTGGGAATTTCAGCGGATATTTAATTTTCCAATTTTCAATCTTCTTAAGCCATGCTGAAGTATCAAGCTTATCCATCAGCGGGATCAATTCTGCAAGAACTTCGGCCGCGTCTCCATTAATGCTTACGTCAGGTTGAATAATTTTCCCAAATTCTGCAGGGTCGATATCAATATGAATTTTGGTTGCATCAGGACAAAACTCACTGACTTTGCCAGTTATGCGATCATCCCAGCGTGCTCCAATAGCCATAATCAGGTCACAATTAATTACTGCTTTATTGGCATAAGCAGTGCCGTGCATACCTAGCATTCCTACAGAAAGTGGATGCATTTCGGAAATAGCACCTTTGCCCAGCAAAGTTGTAGTAACAGGTGCCTGTAGCTTTTCAGCCAGTTTCTGAACCTGCCTGCCGGCTCCTGAAATAACAGCACCGGCACCCACATAAAGCAATGGCTGTTTTGATTTTGAGAGCAGTTCTGCAGCATATTCGATTCCATCTGAGCTGCCTCTTGTCTGAACTTGATATCCGGGAAGGTCCAGGCCTGCAGTGAAATCTTCATCCCATTCATTTGAAACTACATCCTTAGGCAAATCAACCAGTACTGGTCCAGGACGTCCTGTTGATGCAAGGTGGAAAGCTTCATTCACTACCCTTGATAAGTCCTTCACATCCCTGACCAGATAACTGTGTTTTACTATCGGCATGGTTACTCCAAACACGTCTGCTTCCTGGAAGGCATCTTTCCCCAAATTAGGAGTTATAGTCTGTCCGGTCAGGATAACGAGCGGGACAGAATCCATTTGAGCAGTTAGTATCCCCGTGACTGTGTTGGTTGCACCGGGACCCGAAGTAACCAGTACTACCCCGGTCTTCCCTGTTACCTTTGCGTAACCGTCTGCCATATGCGTAGCCCCCTGTTCATGGCGTACCAAAATAATTTTTTGCTCAGGTGCATCTACAAGTGCATCAAAGATCGGCATACATGCGCCTCCGGGATATCCGAAAATATACTCAACACCTTGCCTTTTGAGTGCCTCAACTACAATTTGAGCACCATTCATGCGTTTTTTCATATTTGTTTTTCTAAAAAATGTTCAGTTTTTAAAAAAATGTATTTATATTTTATAATTTTGAGTAAATAAATGCAAACTTTATAAAAATAATACACATAATTTGATTCTGCAATTAATTACCCTGTCGATTATACATAAAAAAAGTGGCCTATTGAAATAGTTTGTTAAATTAATTGTCAACATTTGTAATTAATTGCAAATAAAGTATTTCATAATTTGAACCACGATAGCTCATGTTGTGATTAATAAATTTTTTATTTAAACAATACTTATTAAGCGATTATTGTTGCTTATTTAACAGTATCTGATAGAAATAATTAGCAGCATTTAAAAACTGAAGATCCATAACAGAGGTTAAATTTGTTTTCAAAAGAAATACAAAATCAGGTAAACAATCTGCTGAGCCGTTATCCAATCAAACAAAACGCACTGATTCCAATTTTGCTGTTGGCTCAGAAAGAAAATAACGGTTGGATAACGGAAGAATGGATGCAGCATGTCGCTGATTGTTGCGAAGTACCACTCACTCATGTTGAAGGTGTTGTGACGTTCTACACAATGTTTCGTCTTAAACCTCCTGGGAAATACCATTTACAGGTTTGTACCTGCGTGCCGTGCTGTCTAGTAGGCGGAACTGAAATATTGGAGTACACAGAAAAAAAGTTGAACACTCATGCAGGCTATACATCAGCTGACGGGTTGTTCAGCATAGAAGAAATGGAATGCATAGGTGCATGCAGTTATGCACCGGCAATGATTGTAAATGAAGACTATCATGAGCAGGTAACCCCTGAAAAAATGGATAAATTAATTGATAAGTTGAGTAAGTAAAATATGGCTGAAGAAACCCTTGTCCTTTTCAAAAACATACGAAACCCCAAATACAGCAAGTCTCTGGAAGGGTACAAAAAAGCCGGCGGTTATCAAACTTTGAAAAAAGTCTTTGGGATGAAGCCGAATGAAGTTGTTCAGACAGTTAAGGATTCCGGGGTTCGCGGACGAGGCGGAGCAGGATTCCCTACAGGTCTGAAGTGGAGTTTCATGCCAAACGGTACTGGCAAGCCAAGTTATCTTATTGCCAACGCCGATGAATCTGAACCTGGAACATGCAAGGACAGGGAACTGATGCTTAAGGACCCGCATCTGTTTCTGGAAGGCATGCTGATCGGGTGTTATGCTGTAGGATGTCATCATGGCTATATTTACATACGGGGTGAGTTTTTCCCAGCAATCAAGTCTTTAAATACCGCTGTTGAAGAATTATATGCAGATGGTCTGCTTGGTCCCGATCCCTTGGGCAGTGGTTTTCATCTGGACCTTACAATTCACAGCGGAGCAGGTGCATATATTTGTGGAGAAGAATCCGCATTGCTGGATTCTCTGGAGGGCAAGCGTGGTCAGCCCCGAGTCAAGCCGCCTTTCCCGGCGATATCTGGCTTCAATGGATGTCCGACAAGTGTAAACAATGTGGAAACACTGGCATGCATGCCCTTTATTCTAGGCGATGGAGGAGTTGAAGCCTTCAAAAGTTTTGGTCCAGAGAATAATTCTGGAACTCACCTGGTCAGTCTGAGCGGCCATGTAAATAAACCGGGGGTTTACGAGTTAAGAATGGATGTAAACATGAAAGACATTATTTACGGTATAGGAGGAGGTATCCGCAACGGTAAAAAGCTCAAAGGAGTAATTCCCGGAGGATCATCTTCATCCGTGATGACTGCCGATGAAGTTGATGTGCTTTACAATTTTGATGAACTTGCAAATATTGATACAATGCTTGGTTCTGCAGCAATGATGGTATTCGATGAAGATACTGATGTAGTGCAATTACTCCATCGCATTACCCGATTTTATGCCCATGAATCATGCGGCCAGTGCACCCCATGCCGTGAAGGAACGCATTGGTCACGCAATATTTTACGTGATTTCCTCAACGGCAACGGCAGTGATGAGAAACTGAGGCGCCTCGACAGGGTTGGAGGTAATATGCTGGGTACTACACTTTGTGCTTTAGGAGATGCAGCCGCTTTACCGATACAAAGTTTTGTAAAAAAATTTCCGGATGACTTCCGGAAATATTATGCCAATAAATAATGAATTGAAAATGCCAGTTTTTCATATTGATGATCAGCCTGTAGAATTTCACCCGGGAGAAAAAATACTTTCTGCAGCATTGCGAAATGGGGAAAAAATACCTCATTACTGTTACCACCCGGGAATGTCGATTGTGGCCACCTGCCGAATGTGCGTAGTCGATATTGTTGACCTTGGTAATGGGCGTCCAGCTCCAAAACTTCAAACCGCCTGTTCAGTGGATGCAGCAGAAGGAATGAAGATTGAGACCATGAACCAAAAAGTAGAAGAAGGACGCAAACTTGTAAACGAGTTTCTGCTGATTAATCATCCTTTAGACTGCCCAATCTGTGACCAGTCAGGAGAATGTACTCTCCAGGATTACTCTTTTGAATATGGTTCAGGAAAATCTGAAATGGATTATTCCAAGCGAGTTTACGGTTGGCGTGATATTGGAACGTTTGTCAGTCTTGAACGCAACCGCTGCATTCAGTGTTCCCGTTGTGACAGATTCACCAGGGAAATCACAGGAACAAATGAATTCGGTATGTTTAACCGGGGACATGAACTGACGGTAGATACATACACCGACAGGCCGATGACCAATAAATTTCAAGGCAATATGGCTGACATTTGCCCGGTTGGAGCTATTACTGAAAAAGAATTCCGCTTTAAGCGCAGAGTATGGAAACTGAAAAAAATTCGTTCCATCTGCACCGGTTGTTCAACCGGCTGTAACATCACAATTGAGCATGACCGTAATGAAGTTTTTCGGTTGAAGCCTCATGAAAACCAAAATGTAAATAAGTGGTGGATGTGTGATGAAGGGCGTTTAACTTACCGAATCATGAACGAGCGGAAAACAAGAATAAACAGGCCTTTGGGACGTGTAAGCCAAAATCTGCAGCATATTTCCTGGGAAGATGCCTACAGGGCTATTGCAGAAAGAATCAGCGAAATGGAGCCCACGGGAAATGAAGTGATTGCGCTTACTGACACTCATGCAAGTAACGAAGAATTGTTTTTACTCAAGAAGCTGCTTAAAGATGGATTTTTATCAGACAATGTCTTTTGTCCTTTGCCCAAATGGGAACAAATAGAGAGTGAATTTTTCATCAACACCCTCATTACAACAGACAAGACTCCAAACCGTGCAGGAGCTCTTGCCTTGAAGATCAAAGGTGATGCTGAAAACGCAGAAGTTAAAAAAATAATTGATGGGGAACCCAAAGTAGTAATTATTTTAGGTAATCCATTTGAAACAGAGCATGAAATTCAGCAAAAAATAAAACCAGCTCAGCTGGTAGTTCATATTGGATCTTACCACAATTGCTGGAGTGAGATAGCTGACGTTGTACTTCCTGGACAATTTTACTCAGAAAAAAAGGTCACATTTACCAACAAACTGCAGCAGGTACAGTCTACAGATATTGCTGTTCAGTCCTTGCGCAGAAGTCGTCCTGAATGGCAGATAATAGTTGAACTTGCCCATGCATTAGGACACAAATTCAACTTCAGCAACGTAAATCAGGTTTTTGCAGCAATGGCTGAAGAAACAAAAGCATTTTCCGGACTTAGTTTTGATCAAATTGGCGACCAGGGAATGAAGCTGAAACAAACTTTCAAGGACACCGGAATGAAATTAGTACAGGCACCTGCATAGCAGTTTAACCTTAAATTGTAATAGACGAAATATTAAGGTGTTAACAATATTTTATATATTTGCTGCTTTGAGTGTTTTTGGGGCACTTGGAGTGCTTTTCCTGAAAAACCCAATTCATTGTGCTCTTTCTCTGGTAGGAACTTTTTTCTGCCTGGGCTCGATTTATGTGATGCTCAATGCTGAATTTGTTGCGGTCATACAGGTTTTAATTTATGCAGGAGCAATAATGGTTTTATTCCTGTTTGTTCTAATGCTTTTATCCTCCAGTGATACGGAAATGTCATCAAACAAATGGACCGCAGGAAAAATTCTGGCTGGACTTTTGTCGCTTGGAATATTTGTTCAAATAGCATATCTCTTTACAGGAAATGAGCTCAAACTTGGCACCAAGGGGGAATATCCGATTGAAGTCGTTGAAGAAATTGGCTCTATTGCCTTAATCGGACGCCTTCTTTTCACCGATTATATATTGTCATTTGAAATTATAGTAATTCTCTTACTCGTTGCCGTAATTGGCGCTGTAGTGATTGCAAAGAGAAAATTTCATTAAATAATTATTAATGATTCCCATCGAACACATTTTACTGCTGAGCGTCCTGCTGTTTACAATAGGCGTACTTGGTGTAATGCTGCGCAGAAATGTCATAGTTATTTTTATGAGCATTGAACTCATGCTCAACGCGGTTAACCTGTCCTTTGTTACATTCTCCAGGAGTCTGGACTCAATGACAGGGGTGGTTTTTATTTTCTTCATTATCGTTGTTGCCGCAGCTGAAGCTGTAGTTGGGCTTTCAATAATTCTTTCAATTTACCGGACTCGAAAATCACTGAATATTGAGGAATTTAATTTATTAAAATGGTAAGCATGTCACAAATTTGGCTGGTACCTGCCTTTCCTCTGCTTGGCTTTATTCTGAACGGTATGCTGGGCAAACGATTTGGAACAAGATTTGTCAGCATTGTTGGCCCGCTTGCAATTGGATTGGCTTTTGCGCAATCAGTGGTGCTGTTTTTTCAAATGCTTAATGCTGATGGGAATGTACTCTCCGAACATCTCTATACCTGGATAAAAAGTGGAAATTTTGAAGCAGGCATAAATTTTCAGGTAGACCAGCTCTCAGGACTTTACCTGTTGGTTATCACAGGTGTCGGTTTTCTGATACATATTTATTCTTTGGGCTATATGAAAGGAGAGGCGGGCTATTACCGTTTCTTCGCCTACCTGAATTTATTTGTGTTTTTCATGCTGATTCTTGTACTAGGCGACGGCTTTTTGCTGATGTTCGTCGGTTGGGAAGGAGTAGGATTATGTTCTTATCTTTTAATCGGCTATTACTTTGAGAAAGATTCTGCTGCTGCAGCTGCCAAAAAAGCCTTTCTTTTTAACAGGGTTGGTGATTTTGGAGTGCTTTCTGCGGTACTGCTGATTTTTTTAACTTTTGGATCAATTGAGTTCAATGCGGTAAATGCCGAGGCTGCTGCCAGATTGGAGCATGGCGGAATTCTGGTGACCATTATTACCCTGCTGCTGTTTCTTGGGGCCACAGGGAAATCTGCTCAAATTCCCCTTTTTGTTTGGCTCCCGGACGCAATGGAAGGACCAACACCTGTATCTGCACTGATACATGCTGCTACAATGGTTACTGCAGGATTATACATGGTTGCCAGATTGAGTCACTTGTTTGTACTTGCACCGCTAACCATGAACATAATTGCTGCAATTGGTGCTTTAACAGCTCTTTTAGCAGCAAGCATTGCAATCACACAAACAGACATTAAGAGAGTACTTGCTTACTCCACGGTCAGTCAACTGGGCTATATGTTTTTAGCCATGGGGGTTGGAGCATTTACTACAGGGGTATTCCATGTAATGACACATGCCTTCTTTAAGGCGCTTCTCTTTCTGGGATCAGGATCAGTGATTCTTGCAGTTCATCACGAACAGGATATGCGAAAAATGGGGGCGCTTAAGAACAAGCTTCCCATCACTTATATAACTATGCTGCTTGGTACTATGGCAATTTCCGGAATTCCCTTCTTTTCAGGTTTTTTCAGTAAGGACGAGATCCTCTGGTATGCCTTCAGCTCCCCTTTTGGAAGCGCATGGTTCTGGGGTATCGGTTTCCTGACTGCAGGCTTAACAGCATTTTATATGTTCAGAATGATCTATTTGACATTTCACGGAGAATCAAGAGTAGACCAGCACGTGGCTGAACATGTTTCTGAGTCACCTGTTTCAATCACGATTCCTTTAGCTATTTTGGCTGTGCTTTCAGTTTTTGGCGGTTTTTTTGGAGTACCCCATATTTTCCATCTATTACCAAATAACATGGAGCAATTATTCCATGGTTTCTTTGCCGAAATACCAAGTGGTCATGGTGCAGCACTAACAGAGTGGATACTTATGGTGCTTTCAGTGCTATCTGCTGTACTGGCCTGGTATTTGGCAAGCAGAGTGTATAAATCTGGATTTGAAATAGCTTCCAGGTTAAGAGAAAAATGGGAATGGGCTTATAAGATTTCATTAAACAAATGGTATGTTGATGAGCTGTATAATTTGGTATTAATTAAGCCAGGACATCTTTTCACAACCCATTTTCTCTGGCGTTTATTTGATTTAAATATTATCGACCGGATTGTAAATACTTCAGGAGCCGTCGCTCGTACTGCGGGCAACACTATTCGCCCGTTCCAAAATGGATTGACTCAGAATTATGCACTAATTTTCACTTTTGGTACTTTCCTGGTTCTCTTGTACCTTATTTAACACAATATTTCCGTTTTTCTTCTGCTTATGGGAATTAATCTACTTCGATCAATAAAATTTTTTCTGCAAATTACATTAGTATTATTTTTTTGCTCCGTCTCTCCAGCATTTTCAATTGAAATCGGTGTAGTGGATTTAAATGAAGCTCTTAATCAATCTGAACCAGGTATACGTTCAAAAAACATTCTTGAGAGACGAGGGCGTCAAAAACAACAGGAATTTAAACTTGAGGAGTCTGAACTCCGTAAACTTGCCGATGACTTGCGAAACAATCCCTTGCTGGCTCCAAAAGCGAAAAAGGACAAGCAGCAGGAGCTTATAACTCGTCAGCAGCAGCTGCGAGAAAAAGTCCGTGCCTTTGAACAGGAAATGAGACTTGAAGAAAGGCGTCTTTCCGAAGCTATTTTCAAAGAACTTAAAACTGTAATTCGCTCTATTTCCATCAATGAAAAATTAGACCTGGTACTGGAAAAAAATGCTGCCCAGGTAATTTTGTACATGAAGGAAGATACAACAGAAATTACACAAAAAGTAATTGATGAATACAATGCCCTCAAAAAATCCGCAAATGAATGATGATGAATCTTGAGGAAATAAAGAAAATTCTGCCTCACCGTTATCCATTTTTACTGGTTGACAGAGTTCTGGAAGTTAAAAAAGGCAAATACTGCAAGGCACTAAAAAATATTTCGGGGAACGAAGAGGTATTTCAAGGTCATTTCCCGAGCCAGGCTGTACTTCCAGGTGTAATGATTATTGAAGCACTGGCACAAACTGCCGGAATAGTAATTCACTCTGGTAAAGAGGACGCTTCATCAAGTGAAATCGTTTTTTTTGCAGGTATTGATAAGGCGAAGTTTCGTATTCCGGTTGTTCCAGGTGATCAGCTTGTGTTGGAGACAAGCCTGATTAACCAACGCCGTAACTTCTGGGTTTTTGAAGGGAAGGCCAGTGTTGAAGATAAACTGGCGGCGCAGGCAGAAATAAAATTAATGCTACAACCTGTATGACAACAAAATTCACTCCTGAAGAAGTAAGAAAGATTGCCCGGCTTTCTTCGTTGGATTTGACAGAAAAAGAAACCGAAGTATTCGCTGAACAATTTTCCACGATACTGGAATACTTTGAACTTTTAAAAGAAGTGGAAATATCAGATGTAAATTGTGATGCTGATGAAAATCATTTAAGCAACGGCAGGGAAGATAAAGTTGTCAAGTCACCTGTTTCTCCAGAACAATTCAGTCCTTATCTGGAAAAAGGATTTTTCAAAGTGCCAAAAGTAATAGATCCGGACCATTGATAATGACTGGGAAACAGAAAAGACATTTACGCACTATGGCACACACTCTGAAACCTGTGGTGAACCTGGGTAAGCATGGATTGTCTCGCGAAACAAAAAATGAAATTGATACTCAGCTTCTTGAACATGAGTTGATAAAACTTAAGGTTCTGGATAGCTGCCCTATCTCAAAGAAAGAATGTGCTGATTTACTGAAGCAGGAAAACAGCTTAGAAGTAGTACAAATAATTGGGAAAACACTTACACTCTACTGTCCTCACCCCGAAGAGCCTAAAATTGAACTCCCATCAGCATGATTTGCATGCATTACATGCATGCAATAATTTCTATCAAGTGAGAGTTCGGCTTCATTAGTATAATTAACGGGAAATTCTTCAAAAATTTTTTAATCTTTATCTTCTTTGCGGGAACTAATAATCATCAAATTAATTCATCATTATTAGCATGTGCACATGAATGACGTTTTCTACATAACAACTCCAATTTATTACGTAAACAGTCATCCGCATATTGGACATGCATACACCACGATTGCAACAGATGTTTTGACGCGCTACATGAAGCTGTTTGGAGCTGAAACTTATTTTCTTACAGGGACAGATGAGCATGGACAAAAGATCGCTGAATCTGCAGCCAATTCCGGTATTGAACCACAGGAATTTGTTGACAAAATCAGCCAGGAATTTCGCGAATTGTGGCCTCATCTGCATATTGAGCACGACCAGTTTATTCGTACAACTGATTCTAAGCACAAAGCCTGTGTTCAGCAAATACTGCAAAAAATTTATGATCAGGGTGAGATATATCTGAAAGAATACGAGGGACTTTACTGCATAGGCTGTGAAAGGTTTTTGGATGAGGCAGAGTTGGAAAACGGCAATTGCCCTGATCATCAAACTCCTCCGGAATTTTATAAGGAGCAAAATTACTTCTTCAGGATGAGCTCTTACCAGGAGTGGCTCGCTGAAGAGTTAAAGCAAAATGAGAACTGGGTTTATCCCGGACGTTACAGGAATGAACTGATTCAGTTGCTTAAAGATCCTCTACAAGATTTGTGCATTTCACGGCCAAAAAGCAGGCTAAAATGGGGGATTGAAATGCCTTTTGACAACAACTTTGTCACTTATGTATGGTTTGATGCACTGCTTAATTATGCCAGTGCTCTTGACTGGCCTGACGGAGAAAAATTCAAAAAATTCTGGCCGCATGTTCACCATACCATTGGAAAAGATATTCTTAAAACACATGGAATATACTGGCCCTGCATGCTGAAAGCAGCAGGAATACCGGTCTTTAAAAAACTGGTTGTTCATGGACACTGGGTGGTTGGAGGCAGCAAAATGAGTAAGTCACTGGGGAATGTAGTTGACCCCTTAACCATGAAAGATCAGCTTGGTGTGGACGCGCTGCGTTATTTTTTGCTGCGTGATATGAGTTTTGGTGAAGATTCCAATTTCACAGAAGAACTTGCTGTAACGCGGTATAATGGGGATTTAGCCAACAATTTTGGGAATTTAATGAACCGTTCAATCAGCATGAGCCGCAAAAATTTCCAGGGATGTGTTCCTCCATCAGGTAAAGCTGGAGAACAGGAGAAAGAACTGCATGAATCGTTTGCCAAGGGAGTACAGAAATTCCGCGAATATATTGTTAAATTCCAGCCTCATCGTGCCTTGGAACATGTGGCCTTGCTTAGCAGCAAGGTGAATAAATACATAGATACATGTAAGCCTTGGACACTGACAAAAGAAGAAAAAGACCGTGAGCGTTTGGGGACAGTGCTTTACACAGCACTCGATATGACAAGAATCATAGTTGGATTACTTGATCCTGTTATGCCAAAAAAAATGTGCGAAGCAAGAAAAAATCTTGGGCTTGGAGAAGAAATTCTTCCATTTTCCAGCCTTTCTCCAGGACTATTGATGCCTGGTACGGAGCTTCCAAAACCAAGTCCATTGTTCCCTAAAATGCAAGTTTCTCATGCTGATGAAGAAAATGTGAAAAATCAGAAGCAGGAAAAATCATCAAATAATTCTGCACCTGAGGAGAACGAATGGATTGCTATTGATGAATTTCAGAAAATGGAATTAAAAGTCGGCCGTATCAAATCTTGCAGGAAAGTTGAGAAATCAAACAAACTGCTCTGTTCTGAAGTTGATTTAGGTGAAACTCGTTTACGTTCAATTGTTTCAGGAGCAGCAGAATTCTATACCCCGGAAGAAATGACTGGTCGCCAGGTGCTTGTTGTGACAAACCTTAAGCCGGTTAAACTGATGGGATATATATCTGAAGGCATGATTCTCTTTTCCGACGATAATGGGAAGCTGGTCTTAATTGAAGCTCCTGAGCACGTTAACCCGGGAGTTATCGTACGCTGAAACTAACTGGAATGTATTGACAATCTGTATGCTGACTGGGAAACTGAATAGAGAGATTTGAATATTTTATTCTATTATTTCCAACACGTTAACAGTTTCGAGTAGAAAAATTCAGTGCTTCCATAATCCACTTTGAACAAAATGTTCTTTGGTAGGTGCTGAATAAGAAATAATTGATAAAACCTGTTACTAAAAATTAATATGAGCGAGAAATTATTTAACCTGAATCCAGAAAGACTCTAATGTCGATGTCAATTGCGTCTGGTTACCTGCCTATTTTGATTATGATAGTTCTGGGTATTATCCTGGCAGGTGTATTCTGCTGCATAGGCCTTTTTTTGGGGCCTAAATTGAGAGGAGAAGTAAAGGAAATACCATTCGAATCGGGTTTTCTGAGAGACGGTATGGAAGGACATCGTTATGATGTAAAGTTTTACATGACAGCACTGGTATTTTTGATTTTTGACGTTGAAGTTGTTTTCCTATATCCATGGGCCGTGCAGATACGTGAGTTGGGATGGTTTGGCTTTACTGCCAGTTCAGTGTTTTTGGGGATTCTGATTCTAGGTCTTGCTTACGATTGGAAAAAAGGAGCACTGGAGTGGGAATGAGAGCAACCTTACATAAAATTCCGAGATACATGAAATCATTATTTGCTTTTTTTATATTTGAGTTTCTAGTAATGCCTAAATCTACAACAGGACAAAATTAAATTAACAAGGAACAAAATGGATACAGATTATGACGGTTTTATAACAACATCAATTGACAGTGTAGTAAACTGGTCCAGAAAATTTTCACTCTTCCAATACCCTTTTGTGACAGCATGCTGCGGAATGGAATACATGGCAGCAGCCTGCTCGCATTATGACATTTCCCGTTTTGGTGCAGAAATTCCACGTTTCTCCCCACGACAGGCGGATCTACTTTGGGTTGTTGGTACAATTACTCACAAAATGTCACCGGTTTTGAAGACAATTTATGACCAAATGGCAGACCCCAAATGGGTAATTGCTTTTGGGACATGTGCTTCAACCGGAGGGTTCTATCAAAATTATTCTGTTCTTCAGGGAATTGACCGTTTAATTCCTGTAGACCTTTATATTGCAGGTTGCCCCCCTCGCCCTGAAGCGGTGCTTGACGGACTCATTGAACTGCAGAACAATATTCAGAAAGAAGGGCCAAAGCCCAACGGAATTGCTCCTTCAGCAATCAGACATAAAGATCAGAAAATAGACCAGCTTAATCGATATTTTGAAATATCCAAAAAAGAAGTCTTTGAAAATGTTCAAAATCCCAAAAGTAACCGTATAAGTAAACCTGGATTTACATATTCAGAAGATTATGTCAATGCCAGTCCCCATATTGGTTATGATTCACCTGAAATGCAGAAAAAAAAGTCCGAACTCAAAGAATAAACATAATTGTCTTTTTTCATATCAATGTCCTGAATAAAAAATGATTGAAAGTATTAAATCTGGTGAAATGAAAGCAGACCGGGAAGCTGGAAAACTGACTGCATTGCTTAAGCAAAAATTTCCAAACGCGGTGCTGGATTTTCATTCTCATCGGTCAGATGAAACTGTTGTAATAGAAAGGGATTCTCTGGATACAGTTTGTCGATTTTTACGTGATGATTCGCGCTGTGCTTTTGAAATCATGCTTGACATTACCACAGTAGATGGACTTGAAATGAATATGAAGCCCCGGTTTGAAATGGTTTATCATTTCAAGTCTCTGACACATGCCAGTCGCATTCGAATCAAGGTTCCTTTGGAAGAAGATGACTGCAGGATAGCCTCAATCAGCCCCATATGGAAATCAGCAGATTGGTATGAGCGTGAGTGCTTTGATATGTTCGGGATAATTTTCGAGGGACACCCTGATTTGAGGCGTATTTTGATGTATGAAGAATTTGAAGGACATCCTCTTCGCAAAGACTATCCGATAGACAAGCAGCAACCTTTAATGGAACTCAAAGAAATAGAGGAACGCCACACATATGGGAGAGAATTGTGACTGATATGACAGCACTTCAGGCCCGAATGGCAACCAGTAAATCAGGTGCAGATTTTTCTGCCTCTGTAATGACTATTGAGATTGGGCCTGCGCACCCGGCAATGCATGGCATTGTCAGATTAACCACTCAACTGGATGGAGAATTGATCGTAGGAATGGAGCCGGAAATTGGATATCTTCATCGAGGTTTTGAAAAAGAATCAGAAAATTCAAAATGGATTCAAGTCATACCTTACACGGACAGGTTGAATTATGTCTCCCCATTGCTGTGCAATATCGGTTATTCGATGGCTGTGGAAAAACTATATGGTATTGAAGCTCCTCGACGCGCCGAATTCACAAGAGTTATCATGGGAGAAATTTCTCGGATAACTGACCACCTTACCTGCGTTGGTGCAGCTGCTATGGAGATAGGAGCATTTACCTTTTTTCTTTGGTTCATCAAGGCCCGTGAGTATCTTTGGGAACTGGTTGAGGAAATGACCGGTGCCCGGCTGACTACAAACTGGACACGCTTCGGGGGGAATTCCATGGACCTTCCAGATGGATTTTTAAGTGATCTGGAAGACCGCCTGTCCAAGCTGGAAGACATAATGGAGGAGTGCGACAAACTACTAACACGAAATAAAATATTTATAGACAGAGTCAAAGATGTTGGAGCTATCTCGAAGGAAGACGCACTGTCCTATGGTTTTTCCGGACCTATGCTGCGTGCCTGCGGTATACCATACGATGTAAGGCGAGCCGATCCATATTCAGTCTATGATGAACTTGATTTTGAAATTCCTGTAGGAAGCACCGGTGATTGTTTTGATCGATTTTTAGTTCGTATGGAAGAAATACGTCAAAGTACGAGCATCATTAAGCAGGCAGCAGACAAAATGCCGGAAGGACCATTCATGACTGATGAAAGGATGTTGCACTACCCGGACAAAAAAGACGTCTACGGTAACATCGAAGGTTTAATTGATCATTTTAAGATGGTTATGGAAGGCCACCAACCTCCTGAGGGTGAGATATACATGCCTACAGAAGGGGGCAATGGTGAAATGGGTTTTTACCTGGTTTCGGATGGCAGCGGTGATCCGGTTAGAGTACGGCTTCGTCCTCCATGTTTTAATTTTGTTCAAGCAATGCCGTTAATGACAGTAGGACATTATGTGGCTGATATTGTGCCTATTTTTGGTTCGATCAACATGATTGGCGGAGAGTTGGACCGTTAAGTTCAGAAGAATATTAATAAATAATGGATTTTTTACTTGAAATAATAATGACTCCAGCCGTTTTGGCCTGTATAAAGATCGCAGTAATTATTTTGCTGTTTGCCATGCCGCTTGGAACTGTGCTGACTTTGATGGAGCGTAAATGGAGCGCAATGATTCAGGACCGAGTCGGACCGAACCGTGCAAACATTGGCAAATTTACCGGGCACGGGTTACTGCATCTGGCCGCAGATGGTCTGAAGTCAATTTTCAAGGAGGATACTATACCTAAAGGTGCTAACGGTTTTCTGTATTTGATTGCTCCGTTTTTTGGATTGATTGCGGCGGTTGCAACTTTTGCAATAATTCCTATTGCCGGTCCAATCGGGGATTTTACTTTTCAGGTAACTGATGTAAACCCAGGGTTACTCTTCATCTTCGCAATAACATCACTAAATGTATACGGAGCTGTTCTTGCGGGTACAAGCTCAAACAGCAAGTTTGCTCTGCTTGGTGGAACACGGGCCTCTGCACAAATGATTTCATACGAAGTCTTCATGGGGCTCGCCTTGATGGGTATTTTTATGGTTTACGGAACAACTCGAGTAAGCGGGATCGTCAATGGACAAAACGAATACTGGTTCGGGGACCTTGTTCCGATGTGGGGTATTTTCACTCAGCCGCTTGGATTTATACTCTTTTTCACAGCACTGGTTGCTGAAACTAAACGTGCCCCTTTTGATGCTCCTGAGGGGGAATCCGAGATCGTCGCAGGATATTTTCTTGAATATTCAGGTATGCGCTGGTCAGCTTTCATGCTCGCGGAATATGTTTCGCTGGTGGGAGTTGCAGCACTGATGACTACATTATTTTTTGGTGGGTATCATGTGCCATGGCTTCACCTTTGGGAAAGTGCACCTCAGTGGCTGGTGACTGTACTGCAAATATTAAAATTTACTTTTTTCACGGTTGTTTTTTGCTGGTTCCAAATTCAGTTACGATGGACAGTACCAAAATTTCGCTTCGACCAGACCATGGGGCTGGGCTGGAAAAAGCTTTTACCTCTTTCTTTGGTAAACATTATTGTGACTGCATTGGTGATTCTTACTCTTGCATAACGATGCCTGAAAAGTAAGAATTTAGCAAAATGGACTGATGGACTTGACATTCATACGTCAGGGATACGAGGACAAAGGCCTGGACAAAGAGGATTTAAATGCTGATCCAATTATTCAGTTTGAATCCTGGTTTGAGGAAGCAAAAAAATCGGAGCCTATTCCGACTGCCATGAGCTTGTCAACAGTCAATAATAATGGCGAGCCTACATTGAGAACAGTTCTTCTTAAGTTATTTGATAAAAAAGGATTTGTTTTTTTCACAAACTACAAAAGCAGGAAAGCGGATCATATTACAGACAACCCCAATGTTGCAGTGCTTTTCAACTGGGTCGCCCTGGAGCGACAGGTCAGCATCACTGGAGTTGCAGAAAAAATTAAGACTAAAGAGTCTATAAAATATTTCATGAGCCGCCCTCGGGGCAGCCAGCTTGGAGCATGGGTTTCAGATCAGAGCTCAGTGTTGTCATCCAGGAAAATTCTGGAATTGAAACTTGAAGAAATGAAACGTAAATTTTCTGATGGTGAAATACCTCTTCCGGATTTTTGGGGAGGATACAGAATAATTCCAAAAACTTTCGAATTCTGGCAGGGAAGACCAAATCGTCTGCATGATCGTTTCATATATTCAAAGCTGAGCAATGAAATATGGGAAATAGATCGCATTGCGCCATAACAAAATTTTTTATCGATTAAATTAAATATCTTGGAACATTTTCCGGAGGAATGATGGAACTGAAAGTCAAACGGGTGGAAAGGGTGGACGGCGTTAAAGAAGCCATTTTCCTGCCTGCAATATTTAATGGTTTGAGACTCACTGTAAAACATTTCTGGCGCAACCTTTTTGGTGCAAGGGATGTTGTTACAATAAATTACCCGGAAGAAAAAAGGCATGTTTCGCCACGTTGGCGAGGGCGTCACCGGTTGACCAGGCTTGACAACGGCTTTCTCAGCTGTGTTGCCTGCTACATGTGTGAAACAGTTTGCCCCTCAAAATGCATTCATATTGAAGCCGGAGAACATCCGGACCTTTCTGTCGAAAAATACCCTGTTGTTTTTGATATAGACGAACTGCGTTGCGTGTTTTGCGGATTATGTGTTGAAGCATGTCCCAAAGATGCTATTCGTATGGACACAGGAGTAGTTTCAATGGCCTATACTTCCAGACAAACGTTCGACTTCACGCGTGATTTATTAAGAGACAATTATGATCCAAAAGTTCACTCTAATCCAAAATATGAGGATCAAGATCTCCCTAAACCTGACAACCAGTCAGAAGCTTTACCCCATTCGCAGGGGATTCCTGCGGCCTAATATCTTTTCATGAACATCCCCAACGAAGTTTTCAATGCTGAAGAACAGGATATACTTTCTCCTTATGTAACTAACACAAATCGCTCAGTTTTTGTACTCACCAACCTACCGGAAGTGATCAAAGGAGCGCTTTTTTCTCGTTATTCCCGTTCCACACTTGGTCTTCGCACATTGCTTCTGAAAGAGTTCATCCAGAAAAAAGAATCCAAGTTCGATCAAATTCAAGGTGGTGGTAATCACCAAAAATCTTCTAAAAACATTGAACTGGCAATTGAATCCGCACAAAATTTTTATGACAGGATTCTTGATGGTTATGGTGATGATTCTATAGGCGAGCTTGGTGGTGCACACCTGGCTTTAGAAAACATTTCTATTCTGGCCACAAAAACAGTGGAAGATGCAAGAATAGGTGGTTCACCTCTTGAAAAATCTACTCGCTATGTCAGTTTTTCAGAGAAAATCAATGGCGAATACCAGTTCTATCAGGAACCAGCATTACTCAAATCTGCTCACCGTAATTTATTCCTTGAAACATGTAGAAACCTGTTCGATACCTATGTCCAATTCACAGAACCAATCAGAGATCATGTACGTAAATGTTTGCCGCGGGATACTAAAATAAGCCAGAACGCCTACGAACGCTCTGTTCGAGCACGCGGATTTGACATTATAAGAGGATTACTGCCAGCTGCTACACTGACTAACATGGGAGTATTCGGAAACGGGAGATTTTTTGAAAACCTAATTTCAAAATTAAAGGTAGACTCCCTTTTGGAACTAAACGAAATAGGGCAATTATCTTTTGAGGAATTAAATAAGGTAATTCCCTCTTTTGTAAGGCGTGCTGATACTAACCACCGGCATTTTCAAGACTTTAGAGGTTTTGACTTTTCCCAAAAAGAATTTGTAAGCAAAATTGCTGATTCACAACTGGGAAAATTAAAACCGGACAAGTCAGAGTTAGTGAATTTAATAGATTATGACTCAGAAGCAGAAAACAAGGTTATTGCAGCAATACTTTATCCATATTCTTCAATTCCCTTGCAACAGATTCGGGACTGTGTGCGGACTATGTCGGATTCAGAAAAATCCAAACTAATTAAACAGGTTGCAGGCTTAAGGGGTCACAGGCGTCACAAACCGGACCGTGGTTTGGAGTTAGCATTCTATACTTTTGATATCCTGGGTGATTATGGAATGTATCGTGATCTGCACAGACACCGGATGCTGTCACAGGAAAGGCAACCTCTTTCTACAAGTTTCGGCTACGATACTCCTGTTGAAATTGAAGATGCAAGATTAGGGAACCAATATCACGAAGCAATGGCCCGTGCCGCAGATGCCTTTGAAAAAATTTCCAAAGATTATCCCGTGGAAGCACAATATGTTGTTCCGATGAGTTACAATATACGCTGGAATGTAAACATTAACCTGCGTGCGCTTACCTGGTTGACGGAAATAAGAAGCACTCCCCAGGGACATATTGGATATCGCCGTATTGCTCAGGAAATGTTCCGAAAAGTAAAAGAAGTACACCCAGCTTTGGCTGAGTATATGAAGTTTGTGAATTTAAATGAGTATTCTTTGGGCCGCTTAAATGCAGAGCAACGCCAAGAAAATAAACAAACCGCAGGAAATATTTCTGTACTAAATTAATTGTTGGAGGTAAAAATGAACGAAAATGTGCAAGTTATCAATCATCCTCTGGTTCAACACAAGCTTTCGCTGATGCGCATGAAAGACACCTCCACAAAGAGTTTTCGTATCCTAATTCGTGAGGTCGGCACTTTACTGGCTTATGAAGTGACAAAAGATTTGCCTTTGCTGTATAAAGAAATTGAAACTCCGCTTATGAAAATGAATGCTCCTTTTCTGGAAGGGAAAAAGCTCTGTCTGGTCTCAATATTAAGAGCTGGCAATGGATTGCTGGATGGATTTATGGACCTTGTACCATCTGCACGAGTCGGGCACATCGGCCTATATCGAGACCCGGAAACCCTTGTAGCAGTAGAATATTACTTAAAACTTCCTGAACTGATAAATCGGCGCCTTGTACTGGCCCTTGACCCAATGCTGGCCACAGGACATTCTTCATCAGCTGCGGTTACCAGACTTAAGGAAAACGGAGCTTCAAATATACGATTTGTATGCCTACTTGCTGCTCCTGAGGGTATTGAATATTTTTCAAAAGTTCATCCGGACGTCCCTATCTACACAGCTGCAGTTGATGAAAAACTAAACAACCACGCATACATCCTGCCCGGACTTGGAGACGCAGGGGATCGTATTTTTGGAACAAAATAAAATGGAAGTCAAATCAGATAAAAATTTTGAGCTTAATGCAGATATTGACACAGTATGGAATGTACTCATAAATCCTGAAAAAGTAGTAACCTGCGTCCCAGGGGCAGAGCTGACTGAAACCATTGATGAGAATCATTTAAAGGGTAAAGTAACAATTAAAATCGGACCTGTAACAGCAAAATTTAATGGAGATGTTGAAATCGAAAAAAGAGAAATTTCCAATTATGAGCTTGCTATGACAGGTAAGGGTTCCGACATCAGTGGTAAGGGAGGTGCTGCAATGAGCATGTGGCTCAAGCTGAATGCTCTTGAAACAGGAACAGAGGTTTGCTGCAGGATGACTGTCTCTATCACCGGAAGGATAGCTCAGTTTGGAGCACGTATGATCGAGGCGGTAAATAATAAAATGTTCGAACAATTCATCAGCAATTTTACAAACATGATGGAGCAGGGAAATGGAGATGAAAGCACTGCAGGAAGACCCAGGGAAGCAGAGCCAGTCAAAGCGGCTTCACTTGTCGGCTCTGTCATTGTGTCTGAACTCAAAAAAAAATTTGACAAAAAAACAGAATCAGAATGAAAGGCTACTGAATTCATTAAAATATAGCTGACAATGATTTCTGCTGTAATCCTTGCTGCCGGAGAATCAAGGAGAATGGGCAAGCAAAATAAGCTTCTTCTTCCTGTGGGCGGTGAAGCTTTGTTAGTCAAATTAGTAAAATCTGTCTGTGCTTCCGATGTTGGTCAGGTGCTTGTTGTGATTGGTCACGAAGCAGAAAAAATCAGGCGGGAATTAAATAATTTCCCTCTAAGCTTTGTGTA
Organism: SAR324 cluster bacterium; assembly: GCA_022448705.1. Classification (GTDB taxonomy): domain Bacteria; phylum SAR324; class SAR324; order SAR324; family NAC60-12; genus Arctic96AD-7. The sequence continues at coordinate 20,712 of JAKUUF010000009.1, forward strand.
TAATCCTAATTTCAGCGAAGGAATGACAACCTCTATAAAGTCCGGAGTAAAGGAGGTTTCTCCAGACTGTGATGGATTTTTGATATGCCTGGCAGATATGCCTTTCATAAATACGCCAGAGATTAATAAGTTAATACATGCGTATGTTCAAAACCGTATAAAAGAAAAAAGACTGATAGTTGTCCCTGTATTTCAGGGACATCGTGGCAATCCTGTTTTGTTTTCAAGTGAATTCCGAAATGATATTTTAGAGCACAAAAAAGAATCTGGATGCAAAGGTGTCATCATGAATAATTCCGAATCTGTCAAGGAAATCGAAATGGATGATGATAACATGTTACTTGATGTGGATAATCTGGATGATTATCAAAGATTAAACAAAAAAAGTTGTGACAGAATAAAGATACTAAAACATTCCGAAATAGATACAGTTATGAAAATTAATTCATAATATTACGTTTTAATACTATTGAAAGTAAAAAATTCTGCCTTGTTTTGACTGCCCAAATTGTTAAAGAAAATGCCCGAGGAATATTTTCAAAAAATTACTGAGTTAAATGCTGCAGAAGTCCCTTTTGCGGTGGCAACAGTAATCAAAATAACTGGGTCAGTTTCCGCAAAGCCCGGAGCAAAGTCAATTATCAACGATAAAGGTGAAACCTTGTTTGGCTGGGTAGGTGGAGGATGTGCAGAAGAAGCTGTACGTGAAGCTTCGCTGGAGAGCATGCGTGACGGGGAAACTCGTATTGTTCCTCTTGATCTTGATGATGAAATTCTGGGTGTTGGAATGCCCTGCGGAGGAACTATGGAAGTTTATGTTGAGCCCTATTTGCCAAGACCTGAGCTGATTATTGTCGGACACGGCAGGATAGCTGAAATCCTGGCTCAGCTGGCACACACTGTTCATTTTTCAGTAACTGTAAATGACAGCGGTGCCACACGCGAAGCATTTCCGATGGCTGACCACTTGATAACTTCAGACTTGGATTTCAGTCAGCTTATTGTAGGACCAAAGACTTATGTAGTGGTTGTTACTCAGCATAAGGGTGATCAGCATTCCATCAAAAAGGCATTGGAAGGAAAGGGGCCATATATCGGTCTGGTAGCCAGCACCAAACGTGCTAAACTGGTTTTTGAATATCTGCTTGATGAAGGGGTCGCACCTGAAGAATTGAAACGTGTCCATTCACCAGCAGGATTGGATTTCGCCGGTACAACACCGGAAGAAATCGCATTAAGCATCGTCAGTGAAATGGTTACAATCCGTCGTGGAGGTTCAGGCAAGCCCATGATGAAAATTAAGAAAGTCAGTCCTGTCTAAAACGGTTCTCATCAAAATGCCTAACCATACATTAATTTCTCAATGTCGCAAGGATTTCCCCATTCTCAAACGTGAAGTAAACGGCTATCCTCTGGCATATCTGGATAACGCAGCCACAACTCAAAAACCCAAAAGCGTGATAGATGCAATCACGAACTTTTATGAAAATCACAACAGTAATGTCAGCAGAGGTGTATACACTCTGGCTGAGGAAGCTACAGAAATTTACGAATCCGGCAGAGATGCAGTAGCAAATTTCATTGGTGCGGAAGACTCCGGAACAATTATTTTTACTAGCGGAACTACGGAATCAATCAAATTAGTTTCTTCAGCCTGGGGACAGAAAAATTTGAAGAAAGGTGACAGGATTATTCTGACTGAAATGGAACATCATTCTAATATTGTACCATGGCAATTAGCTGCAAAATCATACGGAATCGAATTGGTATACTGGCCGGTCACTACAGAAGGCCGGCTTGATCTGGCACTGCTTGAAGAATTACTCACAAACTCTGTCAAATTACTGGCCTTCACAATGGTTTCCAATGTTTTAGGATGCATCAATCCTGTTGAACAAATCACTGAAATTGCCCACAGTCATGGAGTTCCGGTGTTGGTGGATTCAGCTCAGGCAGTGTCCCGGATGTCAATAAAAGTTTCCGAATGGGACTGTGATTTTCTTGCCTTTTCCGGACACAAAGTATACGGCCCCACAGGCATTGGAGTGCTTTACGCCAAAAAAGAAAGGCTTGAGGAAATGCTGCCTTTTCAGGGAGGAGGTGGAATGATTAGACATGTTGAAAAACAGTCATCAACATGGGCGGTACCACCACAGAAATTTGAAGCTGGAACCCCTCCTGTTGCACAAGTTCCAGGACTCAAGGCTGCATTGGAATATTTAAAACAATACGGAATTAAGCAAATTGAGAGGCATGATAATGAACTTACTGAGCATGCACTGAATCAATTAACTGAATTCCCTGACCTGGAGCTTTACGGTCCAAGTGAAATTCAAAACAGAACAGGTGTGGTGTCTTTCAATCTTCAAAATGTTCATTCTCATGATGTGGCACAGGTACTTGACGAAAGTGGAATTGCACTGCGTGCAGGTCATCACTGTACGCAAGTTTTGCATGAAAGGCTCGGCGTTCCGGCAACAGTCCGCATGAGTTTCGGCATATACAATGATCCTTCTGAAATCGATCGTATGTTCTCAGCCCTTGACCAAGCGAGAGCGATTTTTTTGCATTGAGATGACCAGAGATACAATTTATCGAGATATACTGCTGGAACACGCACGGCACCCAAAAAACTCTGGACGCCTGGAAAATCCAGGATTAAGTGCATCTGTACATAATCCACTCTGTGGTGATGAGCTGGAACTGACTTTGGCCCTTTCCGGTGAACTAATCCAGGATTGCAGGACCATTGTTCGTGGATGTTCCATCTGCCAGGCCTCAGCTTCTATCATGAGTGAGATGATTATTAAAAAAACCCTGAAAGAAGCCATCATAACGGGCCGGCTCTTTGATGAAAGTCTTCGCAAAGATAATGAAGATGTCCCTGAAATGGTTGAACCATTACGTCCGTTTCTAGCCTTAAAAACGCACCGCAGCCGTATTAAATGCATGAAGCTTGCGTGGGATGCCCTCGAAGAATGTGCCAATCAGGATAAAAGTCCGAATTACACATAAATATCATGTACGAAAAAGAATCCAAAAAAATACAGAAAATGCTTGAGCAGCAGAATTATATAGCTGATTCTGAAATTGTAATGTCCATGTATCTGGCGAAAAAACTCCAAAAACCATTATTAGTTGAAGGTCCGGCAGGGGTGGGAAAAACAGAAATAGCTAAAGTTATGGCACAGGCACTCAATACCGATTTGATTCGGCTTCAATGTTATGAGGGTCTTGATGCGAACATGGCATTATATGAATGGAATTACCAACGTCAACTGCTCCACATTAAGCTTGAAGAAGGAGGAAATAAGTCACTGGAAGAACGTGAGAATTCTATTTTCAGTGAGAATTTCCTATTGAAACGTCCTTTGCTTCAGGCAATAACTCATTCCAAACCACCTGTTTTATTGATAGATGAGTTGGACCGGTCTGATGAAGAATTTGAAAGCTTCCTGCTGGAAATATTGTCAGAATGGCAAATCACTATACCTGAAATTGGAAGCATAAAGGCAAAGTACCCGCCTTTCGTTATATTAACCAGCAACCGTCCACGTGAACTTTGTGATGCAGTACGCCGTCGCTGTTTTTACTTAT
>JAKUUF010000090.1 GCA_022448705.1 SAR324 cluster bacterium
TATTTTCCATTTGAGCTGATCACATAGCTTACCTGGCCTCTGGGGAGGAAGATATCACGTGATTTTGCCAGCAGACGGGGCTTTAAATCCAAATTTTTATTTGTATCCCTGATATGGTTCAGCACTACCTGTTCTATGTCTGAGCCAGAAATTTTGAGAGCCGCCCGCTGTATAAGTGTTGTGTCAAACCCTGGAAAAACCAGATGCTTGACGTTGATTCCTTTTGAGCGTAAACGTGACAATATCAGAGATCTAGTTACAGTTAACTTTCTTCCAGGTAGGGGGGATTTCCCGATAGTAATTTCTGTAAGTTTATCCAGTAGCAAAATATTTTCTCCCTCGATTTGCGCAATTTCACCGAGTGTATATTCGTCGCTGTTAATAACTGATGATTGTGGAAGAAGTATTTTGACCTGCTGCGATGCAGAAAAGTTATTTCCTGCTGAAAAAGAAGTTCCGGAGGATAATAAAAAAAACAGCAGCAATATTCCGTAAAGGTACGGATAAATTTTCATCGCAAATATTTTTCTATTTTATATTTTGAAGTTTCGGTTCACCAAATAATTCAGAACAAAACATTTATGTCCAAGCACTCCGGTTCCTATATTTCAAATTTTTTTCTAATTAGCTAAATGATTGCCCAGAAACTTTCGTTACCTGACCAGATTGTTGGTGGTTTGCAGCATTTGATCGGCAGACTGAATGGCCTTGGAATTAACTTCATAAGCACGCTGCGCAGTAATCATATCTACCATTTCTTCAACAAGTGAAACATTCGAACGTTCTAAAAATCCCTGCGTGAGACTTCCCATGTTACCTGACCCGGGAGAATCTACTATGGCATTCCCGGAAGCTGGAGTAGAGAGGTAAAGGTTTTTACCGATTGGCGTAAGCCCTGAAGGATTCTGAAAACGTGCCAGCTGAATGCTGCCAAGTGCCTCAGGCAGATTTTCATCACGTAAAAATATTGATACCGTTCCATCTAAACCTACCTGCACTTTCCTGGTATCAGACGGGATATTTATTTCAGGGTCCATCAGCATTCCATCATTTGTTACAAGTCTGCCCAGGCCATCAACATTGAAATGACCGTCACGAGTATAAGCAATAATCCCGTTTGGCTGAAGGATCTGGAAAAAACCCATTCCGTCAATACTTAAATCAAGATCATTGCCTGTGTTTTCCATATTGCCCTGTGTGTGTACTTTATCTGTACTGACAAACTTCACACCGTGCCCAACATGAATACCGACCGGAACTTGCGTGGAGATTGAAGATGGAACACCTGCATTACGCTCATTGTAATAAAGCAGATCCTGAAACTGGATAGTGCTCTTTTTGAATCCAGTAGTATTTACATTTGCAAGGTTATTTGCAGTTGTATCTATATTTCTCTGTTGGGCCTGCATTCCAGTAGCAGCAGTATATAGTGCGCGCATCATAAGCGGAAAACTCCTTGATCAGGTTTTATAATTAATATTGTCAGTTAAAATAATTAAGCCTGTACCATGCTGATGGCTTTTTCATCCAGTCTGTCTATTCTGGAAAGAGCCTTGTGTACGGACTCATAAGCACGTGTAGCAGAGATCATTCGTGTCATTTCAAGCATGCTGTTTACATTTGAATCCTCCAGCATCCCCTGTTTGATCTGAATGTCTGCCGAAACTTTGGGCAGGTCGTCCTTGTTAACTGGCGCGAAAAATCCTCTTCCAAGCTTCTGCAGCTGGTCCTGGTGACGGAATCTTACCAGACGGAAACTATCGGAGATTTTTCCATCAACATGGACCTGGCCGCTTTCATCAATATGGACAGGACCATTTTTCACAGTAATTGGGCCTTTTTCACCAAGTACAAAATAACCTTCATTTGTTACAATTCTTCCTTCTGAATCCATTTGAAAATGTCCGTTGCGTGTAAATCTTTCTCCCTGCGGTGTTTCTATTGTGAAGAAACCTTCATTTGCAATTGCAAAATCGAGGTCGTTTCCAGTGGATCGCATTCTGCCTGGTTCGAAATTTTTTCCTACTTCATCTACTATTACTGCCGATTTATCCATGCCGACATAATCATCAAGATATTCATGTGATAAAAATCTCTCCTCCAGGGATTCCGGAACAACCCTTTGAACAGTGGAAAGAACCTCCCTGAATGAGGGCTGATCTTCCTTAAATCCCACTGTGTTGACGTTTGCCAGATTATTGGCGACGGTTTCCATCTTGTGCTCTATTACTCCTGCTGCCTGAACAAGGCTGGTCATTCCGCTCATCAGATTCCCTTTAATTAATTTTGTATATTTTCTCCAATTTCAGCTGCTTTGGTAAAAGCAAGCAATATACCAGAACAGGAAACCGAATTCGAATTAGGAAGTTCAAATTTTTTTACCCATCAGCAGGTGTTTTTGTAATCAATGATGGATTAATTACTCTGCTGGCGGGTTAAAAAACATAAGCTGAATTATGCCATTAATTAAAGCATTCTTTTATTCTCTAGGCAGATAATTATTTTTCTGAATTACAGTGGATTATGCTAAACTGTGCTCCCTGCTGAAATTCCACAAATAATTAAACATGACTCTTGACGACTGGATTGAAAGTCTATTCCCCTTGTCTCGGGATACTGACTGGGAAGCAGTTTTTGCTGACCCTTCATCTCCTTTCTCTGCGGAATCGTCCGGGAAGCTCGCGGTATTGATTGAAGAGAGTGTTTCCATTTCAGGAATTTCTAATTATCTTGCCGAATTATTCCCTGTTCTGCTCTCTTCTGGAACTCCTGAAGCCACACTTACTCAGTTTCTAGATTTTTCAAAATCATACCAGAAAAAGTTTAAAAACAGTTTTAACTGGAGTTATCCCATTACAAAGGCATTGGTGCACGTTTTCGGACGCAGTAATTTCCTGGCCACTAGACTTAAAAGAAATCCGGAACTTGCGCTGGAATTACTTGAATCACCCTTCATTTATCAAAAGAAAAAACTTGTTGAAATGGAGAAAGGGCTGCGACAGAAGCTTGAACAGCAGCCAAAGTATTCACTTTCAGAATTCAAGACAGCTTTACGGTGCTTCAAATATGAGGAATTTTTACGAATTACAGTTCGTGATCTTGCAGAACTTTGTCCATTTGAGGAAACTCTTGAAGAACTTTCATCAGTAGCAATTTGCTGCCTGAGGGAATCACTTTCCTTTGTTACCTCTCATGAACTGGGAAATGCGGAAAAATCTAAAAAAGAATTAATGGATGATGCTAACGGAATTAAAAACGGAGAATCCTTGCGCTCAATGCACTTAAGCTCACATCAGAATTTGCCATTCAGTATATTGGCGCTGGGTAAGCTGGGGGGGAATGAGCTTAATTTTTCATCCGATGTTGATTTGATCTTCATACATGACAATGAACCTCTCACTGGAGATATTGATATTGATCATAAGCTGAGGATAAAAGCAGCAAGATTATTGATTGAAGTGATGTCTGAAGTAACCGAAGAAGGATTTTTGGCACGGATGGATATGCGTTTGAGGCCCGGAGGAGAACGAGCTCCTCTGGTTCTTTCCTTGGATGAAACTGAATTTTATTATACCGCAAGCAGGGAAATGTGGGAACGTCAGGCCCTGATAAAAGCAGTTCCTGTAGCAGGTACTGAACGACTTTCCAAAGATGTGATGAATATGATAACACCATTTGTTTACAGGAGCCTGCTTGATGAAGAAGTTCTGCACGATGTGGAAAAAGTCAAGGAACGTATTGAAGAAGAACATCTGCGTGAAGACCATTTGAACGTAAAATTAGGGGTGGGTGGAATCCGTGAAATAGAGTTTTTTGTACAGACGTTTCAACTACTTTATGGTGGTGTTAATCAGCAGCTTCAGGTAACTGGGACTTTACATGTTCTGCAGGAGTTGAATAAATCAGGGCTGATTCCTGGACGGGATGCTGCGTTGCTGCAGGAGTCATATTTGTTTTTGAGGCGTGTTGAACACCACCTACAGCTGCGTGATGAACAGCAGACTCACACGTTACCTTCTTCAATTGCACAACAGCAGGCTCTAGCCAGGAGTTTAGGTTATAAGAATTTGGATGCTGAAAAAGCAAGACAGCAATTGCTGAGTGAGTTGAAAGATGTAATGGGGAGAGTACGTGCAATCTTCAACGGTCTTTTCAGTCGCAAACACCTTGAAATTGAAGCGTCTATAAGAAAATGTGCCAGGATTAAGCATTTTACGACCGATGAAAAGCACTTTATAGAATCATTCTCTCAACAGCTTGTTCCGCTAATAAGCCAGGATACAAAAAATCACTTTCAGCGTTTGTTTGAATCTATAAACGTACAAATAGATTTTTACAGGAAATTATCTCAGTATCCGTCTGCTCTGTCACGCCTTACAAGAATAGCTGAAACCAGTGAAATGTTGTGGAATTATCTGCTTAATAATCTGGAATTGCTGGAACAGCTGGACAAACCGGTTCCTGATATTTCAGTAGAAAATTTAACAAAAATTCTTGAAGATCAGCTAAGTACTTGCAAGGGCAACGAGGAAGAAGAAATTGACCGGTTAAGGCAATTCAAGCATACAATCACGTTTCTACTCGGCAGTGCTGAAATGGAGGGCTTAGTTTCCTACGAGCATGCCAGAATTGGAATGACTGTGCTGGCTGAAATTATTGTAAGAGCTGCTTTTGACTTGTCACAAAAATCGCTTGCATCCCGTTACGGTGAAGTTAAAGACGCTGACGGGGAACCTTGCAATTTCGCCATTGTAGGTTTGGGAAAACTGGGTGGTGAAGAAATGACTTATCACTCTGATCTCGACCTGATATTTATTCATTCAGGTGAAGGTGCCACAACCGGGCCTTCTGTGACAGGGGCACAGGAATATTGGATCAAAATAATTCAACGTCTAATTTCATGCCTGTCCACTATTACCCGTACAGGTTTCGCCTACAAACTTGACACACGACTTCGGCCATCTGGAAACGCAGGAGTATTAGTGTCTTCGTTGGATACATATCTCAATTATCACGACAACTCGGAACCGTGGGAACATCAGGCTTTGATTAAGGCACGTGTGATTGGAGGGAGTGGTAGTTCCGAATGGTTTCAGGAGGTAAAAGATGTAATACACAGAGCTGTTTATGAATGGCATCCTCCAACTGATTTAAATGCTCGCATCAATCATCTAAGACAGCGCAAGGAAAAGGAACTGTCTCGAGAATCTAAGCATCAACGCAACATCAAGGAAGGACGGGGAGGTCTACTTGATGTTGAATACCTGACTCAGGCACTGCAGCTTAAACATGGACGTTTATGTCCTCAACTGCAAAATCCCAAAACCATGGAAGCACTGCGTGAACTGGGCAAAAATTCAATCATTAAAAAGCAGGAATCAAAGGTTTTGCAAAAAAATTATATATTTCTGAGGTTGATTGAAAATGGACTAAGGTTGATTTATGATGATTCAACAAATTTACTGGACTTTAAAAGAGTTCAGCAGACTACCATACTTCAATTGCTTAAGCTTCAAGGATACTCGGTTAAAAATCTGCAGGAGGCGGTTGAATCAGCCACAATAGAAATCCGGAAAATTTACTTAAATTATTTTTAAAGTAATGGTTTTTGTTTACTGGTCGAAATTTTAATTTCCTATTTAATAAATCCACATACTTTGACGGCTCATTGATATTCGGCTTGAAGAATGCTGAAGGCGTTAATAACCTCTAAATCATCTTTGTTTAAGAATTATTTTAAATGTTTTTGGAAAAAAATATGGAATTGCTGAGAATAACTCAAGATCAAACATGCTAAAAACAAATTAGGAGAAAAATGAAGTTTTTATCATTAACAATAAGTAGAAAAATATTTTTTATTTTCATCATCAATTCCGTAATTACGGTAACTATTTCTGGTTTGGTCATAATTTCTTTCACAGGTTTGTCAGACCAGTTCAATTATAATTCAGAACTTTCTGATTATAAAACAACACTTGATTCAATCAGAATTGAGCAGTCTAAGCTAAAGGGACACGCACAGTCATTTTATTTAAATGTAACAGAAGCATCAGTCAAAGAGGGGTTGCGCAAATTAGGAAACTCTATAACTTTCATCAGGGAATCTCTTGCAAAACTGAAAAGTGACAAAAATAAAATTATCAGTGACAGCAAATTTAAAAGTAACCAGAGGTATAATCTAAATGATCGGGAATTAAACAGTCTTCAATCATTGAAAGCTAAATATGGTAACCAAAAAACGGCCGCTCAATATGATGCAGATTTAAACCAATTGAAAAATGAGTTGAGTATAAATCACTTTTTATTTGAGTTTTATCTGAAAAAACTTATTGCAATGACTG
>JAKUUF010000091.1 GCA_022448705.1 SAR324 cluster bacterium
CAGCAGCACATCTACATTTCCATCCTGTCCCATGCGCAGTGACTGTCCTGTACCAGCACTGATCACAAGCAGCTCATTCCCGGTTTTTTTTTCAAAATAAGGCAATAGCTCTCTGATGAGACCGGAGTTATCTGTACTTGTAGTGGTTGCCAGACGAACTTGTTCCGCAAGATTATTTCCAGCACACAAAATATATAATATAACTGCAACTATATATTTTTTATGAATCATAAAGCCAGACCTGTACTTCATCTCCTTCTGCGAATCCTTCCGAATCTTCTTCCGTAAGCAAAAAAGCGTCTGCCTGAGTTGTAGAAGAGAGGATTGACGCACCTCCTGACGCAATCACAAAAGCAAGGTCATTTTCTATACGCAGACGCACATATTCAATCCTGCCGATTTCTGAAGAAATTTTCGTGGCTAGTTTTACTTTTTTATTCCTGTAAGGCCACTCATCAGAATGGCCGCCCATCATGCACAAAGAGCGTCTCACAAAATAATCATATGCAGATAGGCAAGAAACCGGATTCCCAGGAAGCAAAAATATTTTTTTCCCGTTAATTAAACCAAATCCTGTTGGAGCTGCAGGCCGCATTGGAATTCCGTGTGCCAGTAAATCTCCAAGTTCATCAACTAACATCGGCCCATGATCTTCAATCCCCACCGATGTTCCTCCGGTCATGCAGACCAGATCAGCATCTGTCTTACTTAAATGCTTTTGAAGTAAATCCCTATCATCCGGAACATGATGTACTTTAGCCAAAACACCTCCATCCCGCTCGATTAATGGCGCCAGCATTACCGAATTAGAATCAACTATTTGAACTCCGCTGGGCTGTTCCCCAGGCTTTAACAATTCATTCCCTGTAATCAGTAATTTTACTTCCGGTTTTCTCACCACTTTTATATTTGTCAATCCAACACTGGCTAAAACGGCAATATCCTGTGGGCGCAGGCATCTTCCCTGCTGAAGTAATTTTTGGTTCTTTTTGATATCTTCACCAACTTTTCCTACATGTTTTCCGGGAGGAACTGCTTCCAGGACTTGAATATGATCATTTGAAAATTCCGCATTTTCTGCCATGAGTACAGCATTTGCTCCACTGGGAACTGGAGCACCTGTCATGATGCTTATAGCTTCACCTGGTTTTAAAACACCTTTATAGCTCTCCCCTGGTGTGACTTGGCCTACAACCTTAAACATCAGCGGATTATATGATGTTGCTCCAAATGTGGCTTCTGCATTAAGCGCATAACCATCCATTGCTGAGCGGTCAAAGTCAGGCACATTTGCTGGAGAAATTATATCCTCAGCCAATATCCTGCCGCTTGCTTCAAAAGTTGGGATATCTTCAGCCGGGAGCAAATGCGAGTGATTTTTGACTAAAGAAAGCAAAGTATTTACCGGAGTGCGCTTGAGAAAACCCCGCATGCGAACATCAGATTTTTGCATCTTCATTTACCTGGATTCATACAAGTCCATGTCTTTTAAATCCTGTTTTTTATAATCTAATCTCTGAGAATCTGTTCCACTCTCAATTAAAAAAGTAAAGGAAGATTCCATATTCAAACTACCAGTGCAGGGTTAATAGGATAGCACACTATGAAAAATAAATGTTTTGTAGAATAATTGGGATATAAACTTGTACAGTTGAAACTGTATTTTTCAGTCAACTGCAAAAAGAGGGATTTTGAAGAATTTAGTTAAATAGTAAGTTTTTGTTCAGGAATCACCTTTATTTTCAGGAACTGCTTCAAATAGAGGCCCTTTCCATTCCTTTTTTCTGCCGTATCTATTTCGGAGGGTCTGGAGCGATTCTATCTTTTCTGGTCCACGGCCATGGAAGAGTTGTTTTTCAAGTTCAAGGAATCCCCTCAGCAATTTACCTGCTCCTTTGTAAAAAACCGCATGCGGTGCTGATTCGATTTCCTGGGCACATGTGGGGCCCCAAACAAGAAGGTGTTTTTTTAAAAAGCGGGCTTGCAGCTCAAGCCACTGTTCTTCTGTTTCAGCATCTTCAGTGCTTGTCTGTTTGCTTATCATCCAGTTCATAATTTCAAATTCAAATCCAAGCGTGTCTTCCGGCTCAGGGAGTTGTCCTTCTTTTTTTTCAAGCCCAATCTCATTCATAAACCCTCTGACTGATGCAAGGGGTGCTTGAAACACTCCCCCTGTAAGATAGTAAGATTCATATGGCATAATATCAGGTTTGTGAGGTCCAAGGAACAATTGTACGAACTCATATTCAACTTCGTCAGCGCCTTTTTTTTCAAGGTAAAGCCTGATGTCCTTCCATCCTTCGGACATCAATGGCGATGACTGTGCTGATCCTTTCTCGCGTTCTGCAATTCCACTCAGAAGGGACAGCAGAAACTCCGAATCAGGCTCTTTCCAGAACAGTTTAACAAACATGCCATAATACTTTTGGCGCAGATTTGCTAACTCTCTGTCTCCTTTCATAGCTTTTACTGTTTAGATGTCTTCTTCAATATCTCCTCCAGCTTCATGCAGAAGATGGTTCATCTGTCTTGCAATGAACTCCTTATATTCATGACTGTCTTCCAGTAAAGAGTCCGGCTGCTGCTTTCTTAGTTCACGTTCCTCCAAAACAGCGCCACGAACAGCATTTTCTATCTTAGCGTACAAATGTTCATGATTATTATGCGCCGTTTCAATTACTGCATCCTGCCACCAGCGCTGCCATATCTCACGATACGAACCTTTTTCAAAAAATTCAGAAGAGGATTTTACAGCCTCTTTTTGATCAACCTCAGCACCTGCTTTCAAACCTTGCACCTCATTCCATTTTTGCAGGGACTGATCTCTCACAAATGCGTCAAGTGCGGCATCCATGAACTCCTTGTTCTTGCTCTTACCACGTTTCTTCGACCTTTTTTCCCTTCGCATTTCTTTCATCTTAAGGTTCCCATCCTTTTTCAACCTCCATCATAGCTTCCACTGTGCGACAGTCTGGACACATTCTGAGAATATTCTTACGATTTCCAGAAAATGTTGACTGAAGAGATTCAACTCCTAATACCTTAGACTCAACTGCCTCCAATGCCCTGCGGTTTATGTAAGGTTTTTTGCATTGAATGCAGGCAACCATCTCATCTTCTGCGACTTTTCTATAGTCCAGTGAGATTTTGTCAAGATGCAATTCTCCCTTGAGGGTGATAACTTTTTCAGGACATAGCTGTTCACACAGTCCGCATCCCACACAGTTAATATGCTTAAAATGCAGGCTGTTATTCTCCTCTTCAAACTTAAACGCATTAGTTGGGCATACGTTGGCGCAGGAGCGGCATAGTGTACAGCCTGATTCATTGACTTCAGCATATGCAAATGGTAATTCCTGTGATATGTCAACACTTCCCGGTTCATTGCTGGTTTGTTCAATTAAATCCTTAATAACGTCTGTTAGGATTTCACGATTCCCGGTTTGGCTGGGTGTGGTCCATCGAGCTGCAAGTGAAGGTTTATTTAATTTTGAGACAAATTGATTGACAGCATCAACTGCCTTCTCTTCCATTCCTTCCAGGGCAGTCATTATCCCAACCCTTTCCTGCCCCAGGTCAAAATGCTTTAGAATCAACTGCGTGAATTCATATTTTTGATAGAGCAGTTCACGTTCACCGTTAGGGCAATTTTCACATCCAAGTAGTCCTACGCCTGCAGCTCCAAGTGAAAGGGCCGCAAGCATATTTGATTCAGAAACATAACGAAGGCATGGTACTTCGATAGGTAACACTGCTGGTGAATATAAATAAGGAATTTCCCCTGCGGTTTGCAGAACCTTGCGGCCCATTTCTTCGCAGTGGAATAGTATTACAGGAGGATCATTTGTAGCATGTTCTTCTTTTGAAGAAGTGAGCATGGCGCCCATGCGAGCATATATCTCCTGAGGATTCGGTTCAGTAAATTGTAGGGCCGAGGTGGGACAGGCAGAAACACATGCTCCACAGCCTTCGCAGGTCAGGTGATCAACATCGATGCGTAAAGAATTTTCAGTCTGTCTGGAAATCGCGTCATATGGACAAAATGTAATGCATCGTCCACAAGTTTCGATCCCTTTGTCCCCGCCAGCGCAAATATCCTTATTATAAATAACATGTTCCGGTTTGTGGAAGTAACCAACCAGATCGCGTATCTGACTCGCAGTTTCTTCCAGAATCTCATCATCTACACTGGAAACTAAATGAACTCCCGTCCTCCTTATGATGCCTTCAGGTGGTGTTTTTGCCAAAACAACCAACTGGTCAGCTTTGATTTCATATCGCTTTTGTGAGCTACCGTCAGACAATGGTTCAGGTTCAAGAGTAATACGCAGATTACCCAGGCGCCCTTCTACTGAAACCAGTGAAACTCGCTGGTCGGAAAGAGGTGAATTATCAATACCTTCAGTTTCCGGAGAAATACAAAAAGTCAAACCACCTTGTCCTTCAGCAAATAAGTCTCCCAACTTGCCCGCCATTTTCATTCCTTCTGCAAATTCAGTATATATTACGATTTTATTCTCAACCCTCAGAGGATTAATTGGCACTTTATTTTGTGTTCTGATGCTGGCTGCACGGATTTCGGCATTAATTAATTTCAATGCCTTGAGGTGTGACTTTTCAGTGTCTGAGTGGGGGGTAAAACATTTACCCTTTAGATCCAGGAAGTGAAGTGTTTTCCCTGTCAAGGCTTGCTCAAAAACTGCCGGCTCGGCACAGCATCCAACGAGGACATGCTCAATGTTCTGCTGTTCAGCATCTTTTGCAAAGGTATGAATTTCTTCTTCAGGGTTAGTTGCAACTTTCACCAGAGGAACTGGTGCACCAATTATTTTCTGGTCAAGATTTACAGTTGAACGGCAGTCACAGAGAAATGCCCCCCAATTCTTGGATTGCATCAAATCCTCCTATTACAATCGCAGGTTAGTTTGATCATTTTTAATGGAAGGTATTTTAGATTACTTAGAAGGCAAGTGGCAATTCAAACCTTTGGAATCAACTTTCTATAAATGGTCTTACCAGGGATTGAAACCTCCTTTTCCATCCCCTCTATAAAAGAGCAATGAATGAGAACTGGCAGATACCATTGCCAGGTCAATTATACCATCACCGTCAAAATCTCCATTCGCTATAGCGATTCCATCGTTGCCTGTATATATGGAAGAAGTATTTTCAAAATCACCATTTCCTTTCCCCAGGAAAATGGCAATACCACCCGATGTTCTGTTAGAGACTGCTAGATCTAAATTGCCATCATTGTTGAAATCGTCGCTGGTCAGTCCATGCGGATTTACTCCTGTTTCATATCTTGCCTGCATTTTAAAGTTTCCAAGTCCGTCTCCCTTGTACACTTCTATGGACTCCTCTCCTGCGACTACAACAGCAAGATCCAAATTCCCGTCTCCATTGAAATCTCCATATGCCCGGTAGTGTGGAAATCGTCCTGTTTTTACAATATTCGCCTCCATGAATTTACCATCACCTTTTGCAAGCATGATTGATAACGTATGTGACCCCAAACTTCCCACAACCAGATCAGGAATCCCATCCTTATTCAGGTCGACTCCATCCATTATGTGCGGACCTCGTTCCACATCAATGGTATATGACTTTTTGGGCAGGCCTGTATAATCATTGGTTAAGATTAATACTTTGGATAGTGCTGCCTGAGCTACAGCCAAATCAGCAATTCCGTCCTTGTTAAAATCTCCTGCGACAACGCAGGAAGGGCCATGGATATCCTCAATATCCCTGCGTCCATCAAAGTCTCCTTTTCCATCACCATAATATAAACTTAAGCTGCCTGACCCAGTGTTAGTTGTGACCAAATCTAGATGTCCATCCTGGTTCAGATCCGTACTTGAAACCCAGGTCGGTCCTTCTCCAACATGCAGATGATGGTTAGTAATAATCCCTCCTGCACCATCTGCAAGCAGTACGGTTAGTGTTTGTGAAGCTGATGCAGGAATTGCAAAATCTGTGTTTCCATCACTATTAAAGTCTCCCAGGCTAATAGCGTGCGGGAAAAATCCACCGATACGCTGATTCCCTGAACTATTTCCAACAACCTGCTGGTGGGCGAGTAAAATAGATTCCCGCCAATTATTAATATCAAAATGCTTTGATTTGTTAAAAAAATAATTAAAGCGATTACCAGCACCAGTTCCTTTAAAAACAGCCGGCTGAAGAAATGAGGAAAACTGACTAAAACTATTCCATTCAGGAAGGGATGAATAAACAAGATGCTTAACCCG
>JAKUUF010000092.1 GCA_022448705.1 SAR324 cluster bacterium
ATTTATTACCATTTAACCATTCATATTCTATATTCCCGTTTTTATCATATCCTTTTACATTCCATGGTTTGCCTTTTCTAAACTCGCCTTCTCTCTTTTTTCCATTTTTGTATGCATGAGTTACTTGACCATGCATCAACCCATTTTTAAATTCTCCGGAATATTTTCCTGAAGGAGAGTTTAGTTCACCAGTCCCATTTGGTTTACCGTCAGCAATTTCTCCTGTATATTTCAAATGCTTTTGCTCATTACCACTCTCAAACCAACCAATTTTGCCGTTTACTTTTTTCAAATATAAAGTGCCTGTTTCCTGAGCAGCAAGAGTATAAGTCAGTAGTAGAAGCGAAAAAATTAAGGTTATGAATTTATATCCCATTGAATTTACTAGCTTTATGATTTAAAAAACATACCAATGTATCATAATTTTGGGTAATTTACAATAATGCAGGATTTAGTCCCGGAGGGAGAAAAAAAACGATACTGATTGGTACGCTGATTGCCCTAAATCTTCAGCCTGGGCTGCTTCTCATGCAGAGTCGTCCTGAGGTTTTCTGGTCGGTGATTTTTCGATGTACTTTGGAAAGCATTAATCTCCTTTATTGAATAATATCGTAAAATAATCAGGAAATCATTTTTTGCCATATCCGCCTCCGCCAGGAGTTTCGATGCGGATACGGTCTCCGGGTTCAGCGCTAATTTCGTTTTTACCTCCTAAATGCAGTTTTGAACCGTCATTTCGGATAAAGAGGTTTCGTCCGCATCGGCCAGGCTCACCACCATTGAGTCCGTATGGCTGGTGAACCCTGCGCTCCGAGAGAATTGCGGTATTGAGCGGCTCAAGAAATTCAACTTCCCTTACAAGTCCGTTGCCTCCCGAATAAATTCCTGACCCTCCGGAATTATTCCGTATTGAAAATTCTCGCAGCATCACCGGATAGCGCCGCTCCAGTATTTCCGGGTCAGTGATGCGAGTGTTTGTCATGTGTGTGTGAACACCTGACTGGCCATGCCAGCCGGGCCCTGCACCTGCTCCTCCTCCAATAGTTTCATAATAGCCAAAATTATCGTTACCGAAAGTAAAATTATTCATGCATCCCTGTGAAGCAGCACATGCTCGGAATGCCTTCAGAATCACATCCGTAATGCGCTGTGAAGTAAGTACATTACCGCCTACAACAGCAGCGTTCTCCGAAGGTGCCAGCAGGGAGCCATCTTCTATGATAACTTTAATTGGATTAAGACAACCCTGATTGAGTGGTATTTCCTGATCAATTAAACAGCGTAAACTGTACAAGATTGCAGAATGCGTGACCGCTCTTGGTGCGTTAAGGTTTCCCCAAAGCTCGGGGCCTGTTCCGGTAAAATCAAAAACTGCACTGCCGTCTCTTCGATCGATGGTAAGACGCAAAAATAATTCGCTGCCGTCATCAAGAAAATCGCTGGCTTCCACTGTATCTACTTCCGCCAATCCTTCCCGCAATGATAGTTCCTTCAGCATATTACGTACTGCTTCTTCCGCGTTGCTTTGAATATGATGCATGTATGCCTGTACGATCTGCAGGCCCGGAGTTTTTTCCATCGTAAAATGTTCAACCATTTCCAGCAGCAAATCTATGCCTCGCTGGTTTGCGGCAACCTGTGCCTTCAGGTCTGAAAGATTGTCTGAGAGCAAACGTGTTCCGCTGATTGCGGTTTCCCCTGACTTGCGCTTGATTTTACCAGGAGACTGAAGCAGCTCAGTTATACCTTCTTCGTTAAAAACACCGTTCTCAACAAGCTTAAAAGTTTTGATGCATGCTCCTTCTTCTTTCAATTCACGTGAAAACGGCGGCATTGATCCGGGAGAAATTCCACCAATATCAGCATGGTGTCCTCGGCTGGCAACATAAAAAATTGGGCGGTTGAATGACGACCGATTTTCCGCTGCACCTGATCCCTGTACCTGCCAGACCGGAGTGATCACAGTAATGTCAGGGAGATGGCTCCCCCCGGCAATTGGGTGGTTTGTCAGCAGAACATCACCTCTTTTAAGCAATTTGCCTTGAAGTTTTGCCTGTTGACGGACCGCTTCGCTCATTGCACCCAGATGAACAGGCTGATGCGGAGCATTTGCTACCAAACCTCCTGTTTCGTCAAAAATTGCACATGAAAAATCCAGACGCTCTTTTATGTTTGTGGATATTGCAGTCCGCTGCAGGGTTCGTCCCATCTGTTCAGCAATAGACATGAAAAGGTTTCCGAAAATAGATACCTGGACAGGATCAGCCTGAGTGCCTATTTCCAGGTAGGATTTGGTTGCAACAGTTATTACTATGTCTCCATATTGTGTGATTTCTGAGCTGCACCCAGGTTCAATCAGAATTGTTGAAGTGTCCTGCATCACAATCGCCGGGCCATCAATACTCATTCCTGCTCCAAGTTTTTCCAGCATAAAAATAGGAGTATCATGCCAGCTGCCTGTCCCGGATTCTTCGGATATGAAATAACAGCGTGTATGATTTTCCGGTACTGGAGACCCGGATTGTTTTGCAAGTGGAAATTTTTCAAGACCTGGTGATTTGGCCACAGCTCTTACCCGCAAATCATCCACAATTATTTCCCTGCCAATTAAATCAAAACCAAATTCCCTGCGGTATGTCTTCCGGAACGCTTTTACATAATCCGGATGAGTTTGAATATTTCCCTTTGAGTTCAGACTTGATTTTGAACTCTTGAATCTTTCTTTTGCAGCTACAGAGTGTAATGACCCCTTTCGGTCTGGTTCTGGAATCATCAATGCCGTGTCAGTCCCCTGATATCTCAGATTGAGATAGCGTTTTATTTGAATTTGTTCCGGTTTGTAACCCTGGTTAATTAACTCCTTTTTTGCTTTGTCAGCTAAACTATCCAGTTTTTTCTGCAATTTTTTCTGAATAATGTCCGTCTCGCCTTCAGATAAAATGCTCGCTGAAGGCTGCTGTTTTTCCACTACAATATCCGCCAGTCCCATTCCATACGCAGATAGAATTCCGGCAAAACGGTGGATGAAAATTTTTGAGATACCAAGCTCACGGGCGATCGCGCAGGCGTGCTGACCGGCGGCACCGCCAAAACATGCCAGAGCATGTTCCTTGATATCAAAACCACGCATAACAGAAATCTCCCGAATAGGACGAACCATAACTTCATTGGCCACCCTTAAAAATCCCAGGGCAACTTCTTCAGGAGCCATATCCGGAAGATTTTTCTTTTTGGAATATTTGTTTATTTCTGCAGTTAATTTTTTGATGGCTTTACGGGAAGCTTCAAGATCAAGGGCTTCATTTTCGTTCGTACCAAAGATTTTTGGGAAATAATCCGGGTGCAATCTGCCCAACATTAAGTTTGCGTCCGTAACCGCCAAATGACCTCCTTTTCGATAACAGACAGGACCGGGATGTGCTCCTGCTGATTCAGGGCCAACTTCGAATAAGCCGTTGCGAAAAAACAGACGTGAACCGCCCCCTGCGGCAACCGTTTTTATGTGCATTTGGGGAGCCTGAATACGTACTCCCGCAGTTTCTGTTTCATGTACCAACTCATAGTCGTCCCCATAACGGGAAACATCTGTAGAGGTACCGCCCATATCAAAACCTATCACAGGCTGACCCAACTCGGTTGTCATGGCATATCCTACAACACCTCCTGCCGGTCCTGACAGAATGGCATTGCTTCCCTTGAAATTCGCTGAGTCGGTCAGGCCTCCATCAGACTGCATGAAAAGCAATTTTGTGTTTTTCAGATTATCGGAAAATCCGGACCTAAAACTGTCGAGGTAATTCCGGATATGCGGAGTAAGGTAAGCATCAACAGTTGTAGTATCTCCACGAGCAACCATTTTGACCATAGGCATTACCTCATGCGAAAGTGAAATCTGATTGAAACCAATATCACGGGCAATTTCTCCTACCTGACACTCATGCTCCTTAAATGCGTAAGAGTGCAAAAATACTACTGCTACTGCTCTAATTCCTTTTTTATAAATATTTTTAAGCTGGTTTCGCAGCTCTTTTAAATTCGGTTTTGTCAGTACTTCAAATCTTTCTCCCGTAGTGCCTTCAACGATTTCTAGCGCTGATATATTTCTTTCTGATGAAGCTTTTTTTAGGATGCGTACACGCTCATCAACTTCAATCACTTCCTCATAAAGCAATTCCAGTTTGCGGATTTCCAGATCAAATATTTTGGGACGGCTTTGGTTGCCGATCTGCAGCAGATCACGGAATCCTTTAGTTGTTACCAGCACAGTTTTCTCGCCTTTTCTCTCCAGCAGCGCATTTGTGGCAACAGTTGTACCCATGCGAATCCACTCAATATTTTCTGCAGAAAAAGAGGAAGGTCCGCTGACGCTTTCTTTGGGGAAGGACTTTCCGGTTACGGACTCCATGATGCGGCGAATGCCCTCGCGGGGTGCGTCAGCATAATTCTGGGGGTCTTCTGAAAGCAGTTTGACAACCCTGAATTCAGGCTCGCCTGGAACTTCAGCGTAAACATCTGTGAATGTTCCGCCACGGTCAATGGAAAAACGGAATGAGGTGTCTGGCATTTTGTGAAAAATATCAGTCATTCACCTTCAAGGTTTTTCATTGAATCACGAATAAATTCCAGCTGTGTTAAAAGTGTTTGTTGATCCTCTCTGGAAATGTTCTTCCAGTTTTCAGCAATTTCAGCCTGGGTTTCCCTGAGTTTTAACTCGTTAACGGAAGAGTCAGAGGATTTGAGAATGGTAACGGTGGGCTGCAATTGGCTCAGTTGTTCACTTTTTTCACGATTTAAAATCTCGTGATAATTCCAGCCGTACAAAGTGGAAATCTTTTTCAGCAATTCGGGGTCAGGTACTGCATCTCCTGACTCAATCTGCTGATAATATTCAGGATTAATTTGCAGAAGCAGTGACATACCTTCCACATTTTGATCAGCCTCAACTCTTGCCTGCTTAATTTGCTCATGAAGTGAAACTCCCGGTGAAGCTTCCGGAATATCAGGAATTTCCACCTTTGGTAATCTTGCCTGTATCTCACTGGCAGGCAGTGGAGGCTGCCTTGTGCCAAGAATATGTGTACTCTGGGTTTTAATTTTTTGCTGAATTTGCTTGTAATTCCAACCATACAGGGAACATAACTTGCGAAGTAAATTGTCAGGAGGAACCAAGCCTGCTTCGATTTCTTCGTAATAATCCGTAGACACACCCAGCAATGTGGAAATCCCTTTTATATCCTGCCCGGCATTATTTCTAGCCTCTCGAACCATTCCGGCAAGGGGTGTTGGTGCAATGTCATCTGATGCACCTTCCCCAGAGACCTGCTGCTTGTTCCCACGATTCTTCTCCTTTGGTTTTGAATTAGGAGTATTGTCGGCAAGCCTTTTGATATCCTTGTAATTCCATTCAAAGAGCGAACAGAGTCGCTGCAGTATTTCATCCGGAGGTATCCAGTCCTCTTCCAATCGTGCAAATTCTTCAGGTTCCATCTGCATCAGCAAAGCAAGGCCTTCGATGCTTTGACCAATGTCTTCGCGGAATTCACGAATCTTTTGGTTAAGTTCAGACATTATCTACAAAAGAAGTAGCTTTTGATTAAATTGAGCAAATGTCGACAGCTAGCGCCCCTTAACGTCAAGAAAATTTGAATGCCTTTTCAAGAATCTTAAAATTAAATATGCAGCAAATGTAGTCCAGAACAGAACATTCCACAAAGGGATAACATAAAGCTTCTGAATAACCAAATAATTACCGATCAAATCCAGAACAGTAAAAGAAAAAATGAGTGCAAACAGACTTGAATACTCTCTTCTTAAAATGTTTTTAAAAGAGATTTTCAGTTCAGGACTATCCCATTTTGAAAAATCTGGAAAGAATCCTGGAGTTATTTCAGACCAATTCTCAAAATCTTCACCGAACTTGCTTCTAAGAAAGTCTTCTTCTGCAGCCATAATTCGTTCGTAATAGAGGGCAAATGCAAGAGTGTAGATCATAGGCAGCCACCATACAAAAGGAAAGAGAGATACTCCAAGCCCCATAATATAATTACCCAGATAAAGAGGATGCCTCACTACAGAAT
>JAKUUF010000093.1 GCA_022448705.1 SAR324 cluster bacterium
AATCAATAAGTTACATAATATTTATAAAAAGAAACTGTATTGGCATAATCTTTGAGATATATATGGGCTGGTGCAGTTTAATTTGTATGAACAATTTAAAAGGCAGGCAAGAAAGCATTTTCTCTGTACCGCATTATTAATGAAGCTTTTTGGCGAACTAAAAACTATAAGCCTATCAAAATAACTCATAAATAATTTAGATAAAACAAGTTCAAGGAGACTAAATGAATCAGACAGAATTAATTAAATATGCAAGTGAAAACAATGTGGAAATCGTTGATTTTAAGTTCTGCGATTTTCCGGGAACATGGCACCATTTTTCAACTCCGATTTCCTGTTTAAATGAGGATTTGTTTGAAGAAGGACTCGGTTTTGACGGTTCAAGCATCAGGGGTTTTCAGTCCATACAGGAAAGCGACATGCTGCTTTTCCCTGACCCTGAATCAGCTTTTCTTGATCCTTTCACCAAACACCCGACCCTCAGCATAACCTGCAACATCAAGGATCCGATAACTGCACAGCCATATACAAGGGATCCAAGGTTCCTTGCCCAGAAAGCCGAGCAGTATCTTAAATCCACTGGAGTTGCAGATCTTAGTTACTGGGGTCCGGAACTGGAGTTTTACATTTTCGACCATGTCAGTTTTGACCAGACCTACAATGAAGGCTTTTATCATGTGGACTCTGTTGAAGGTGCTTGGAACACAGGAGATAACTCGCAGCAGAATCTTGGCTACAAGCCACGCTATAAGGAGGGATACTTCCCGGTAGCTCCAATGGACCACATGCAGGATATCCGCTCAGAAATGGTTAAAACCCTCCAGCAGGTTGACATTGAAGTGGAAGTTCACCATCATGAGGTCGGAACGGGCGGACAGGCGGAAATTGACATGCGCTATGACAGCCTTACTCGTATGGCAGACAAGGTTTTGTTATACAAGTATATTGTTAAAAACGTTGGCAAGAATCACGGTAAAACAGTAACAATGATGCCCAAGCCAATTTTTATGGATAACGGATCAGGAATGCATGTCCATCAAAGTCTCTGGAAAGGCGAAAAAAACGTGTTTTATGATCCAGCAAATTACGCTTTGTTAAGTGAAACAGCGCGACACTACATCGGTGGTCTCCTAAAGCATGCTGACGCGCTTTGTGCTTTTATTGCACCAACAACAAATTCATATCGGCGGCTCGTACCGGGATACGAAGCCCCTATCAACCTCGTTTATTCTCAGCGCAACAGGAGCGCATGCATACGTATCCCTACGTATTCCAGTAGTGAAAAGGCGAGGCGAATCGAATTCAGAACTCCCGACCCCAGCTGCAACCCATACTTCGCTTTCTCAGCAATGCTGATGGCAGGACTTGATGGTGTTCTCAACAAAATTGAACCTCCAGAGCCTGTTGATAAAGATTTGTATGATCTCAAACCTGAAGAGATGAAAGACATAAAATCTGTGGTTGGCTCATTGGACGCTGCACTGGACGCACTTGAGGAAGATCATGCCTTTCTTTTGAAAGGTGATGTATTCACACAGGATGTAATCGACATGTGGCTGAGTTACAAGCGTGAACGTGAAGTTGATGCAATGAGGCTGCGACCTCATCCGTATGAATTCTCTCTTTACTACGACGTCTGATCTCTAAGTCAGCTTCGAATTTATTTTGGCTTCATAGAGAGAACCGTAATTTAAATTACCTCAAAACTCGCTGTTGTTCCCTGAACAGCGGCGAGTGACTTCAAAAAATGTCCTGCCAATAATTACCTTCTGAGACTTCTTATCTTTTCCAAAACAATTTTCTGAAAAATATTGTAGAATTGACCGGTTAAAATAAAGTTTTGATCAGAAATCCTGATTCAATCCTTTGAAAAAAATGTTATGAACCCGGGATCCGGCAAATAATTTACCACGCTGCAATCCTGGGTTTTGAGCTTATTGCTGCTTTTTATGTCATTATAAAATTAGTCAAATGCAGAGAAATATATCCATTCAACATCCAAATCGATCCTTTCTGGAAACAACTCGAATTGACAACTGGTGGGTCGGACCATTACTCACTTCCATTGGATTGCTTGCATTCATTTTTTATTCTACCTGGGCTGCATTTCAGAATGAACACTATCAATGGGGACCCTACCTTTCACCATTTTATGCCCCTCTGCTTGAATTCGAATGGTGGCCTCTATCACCAGCATTCCTCATCCTCTGGGCTCCTGCCGGATTCAGGTTCACCTGCTACTATTACCGAAAAGCCTATTACCGATCGTTTTTTCTTACTCCATCTGCTTGTGCGGTTGGAGCAAGGCCTCAGAAATATCGCGGAGAGCGGTTTCTACTTGTTTTTCAGAATTTGCATCGCTATTTCCTTTATATTGCTCTCATTTTCTGTGTGATTTTAAGCTACGATGCAATTGTTTCGTTCTCTTTTGAAAACGGATTAGGTGTCGGGGTCGGGAGTATAATAATGACCCTTAATGCAGTTTTCCTGACTGCATTCACTCTGGGCTGCAATTCTTTAAGGCATCTGGTGGGGGGAAATGTAGACTGCTATTCATGTGCTAGTTTTGGTCATCAAAGATACCAGGCTTGGAAATTTGTTTCACTTTTCAATGTGCATCATAATTTTTGGGCATGGATCAGTTTGTTTTGGGTCGGTTTTACTGACTTATACATCCGACTCGTCTCAATGAACATAATAACTGATTATAGAATTTTATAAGTGGAATCATACGAAGTAAAGGAGCATGATGTCCTTGTAATTGGAGCAGGAGGAGCAGGATTACGGGCAGCAATTGAAGCCTCAGCTCAAGGTGTTTCCGTAGGTCTAGTCTGTAAATCATTGCTCGGGAAGGCCCATACAGTGATGGCAGAAGGAGGCATGGCTGCATCCCTGAGCAATGCTGATCCAAGAGACAACTGGGAAGTGCATTTCCGTGACACAATTCGGGGAGGTAAGCACATCAACAACTGGCAAATGGTTGAAATATTCTGCCAGGAAGCCGCAGATAGAGTATCCGAGCTTGAAGAATGGGGAGCACTTTTCGATCGAACGAAAGAAGGCTTGATTGCACAGCGAAACTTTGGTGGTCACAGGTATCCCCGTCTGGCTCATGTTGGTGACCGTACAGGTCTCGAACTTATAAGGACACTCCAGAACTACGGGATTCATCAGGGATTTGAAGTCTACATGGAGTGCTGTGTTGTGGAGTTAATTAAAGAAAAAGACCAGGTCTGCGGCGCTTTTGGATTCTGGAGAGAAAGCGGGCAGTTTATAGTTTTCAAGGCAAAATCAGTCGTTCTTGCAACAGGCGGTCTTGGAAAGGTTTACAGGGTGACCAGCAATTCATGGGAGGGTACAGGTGATGGCCATGCACTGGCCTATCGTGCTGGAGCCGAGTTAGTTGATATGGAGTTTGTGCAGTTTCATCCCACAGGTATGGTATGGCCTCCCAGTGTACAAGGGATACTTGTTACTGAGGGAGTTAGAGGCGAAGGTGGAATATTAAAAAACAGTGATGGCAAGCGTTTCATGTTTGAATATATTCCTGATGCTTTTGCTGCAGAAACATCTGATTCCGAAGAAGAGGCATCACGTTGGCTTAAAGGAGACCCTGAAGCCAGACGTCCCCCTGAACTTCTCACTCGTGATGTTGTTGCAAAAGCTATAAGGAGTGAACGAATTGCTGGAAGAGGAAGTCCTCATGGGGGTGCATTTCTGGATATTGCAAGTCAGAGGGATGCAGAATACATAAAAAAGAAATTGCCCAGTATGTATCACCAGTTCATGAAATTGGGCAACTTGGATATTACCAGTACTCCCATGGAAGTAGGCCCCACCTGCCACTACGTCATGGGAGGAGTTCGTGTTGAACCTGAAACTGCGATGACCACGGTTAAGGGCCTTTTTGCAGCAGGAGAGGTGGCGGGAGGCCTCCATGGGGCAAACAGGCTTGGAGGTAATTCTCTGACTGATCTCCTGGTTTTTGGGGCTAGAGCCGGTTTTCATTCCGCAAAATACAGTAAAGAAATTGCAGAGGCATTAAATCCTTCCGAGGATCTCCTGAAAAAAATGGAACGCTTTTCTCTAGAACCATTTGATCCTGAAAGAACAGAAAACCCATATTCTGTGATGGCAGATCTTCAGGAAACAATGGAAATTAATGCAGGCATTGTCAGGACAAAAGACGAAATGGAGAAAGGCCTCGAACTCCTGCAGGACCTTAAGAACCGTGGAGAAAAAGTTCGTGTGGAAGGAAACAGACAATACAATCCGGCATGGCATTATGCCCTTGACCTGAAGAATCTTTTATGTGTTGCCGAAGCTATCACTCTGGCGGCTCTTAATAGAGAGGAGAGCAGAGGAGGTCACACGCGTGAGGATTTTCCGGAAAGCAGCGAATATTTTCAGAATGTGAACTCATTCATCAGTGATAAGGAAGGAAGTATGTTTATTGAAAACCGGGAACGGGAACCTATGCCAGAACATCTGGAAAAACTGTTGTAGAAAAAATCTGATAAAACGCAAAAGGGAATAATGGCTGAAGCACAATTTAAAGTCTTCCGAGGGGAAGGGGCAAAAGGGGAACTTTTTGAATTTCCAGTTGAAGTAACAGAAGGGATGGTTGTTCTTGACGCAGTTCAACAGATACAGTCAAGGCATGCTAATGATCTTGCAGTACGATGGAACTGCAGAGCGGGCAAATGTGGCTCCTGCAGTGCTGAAGTGAATGGTAAGCCAAGACTGATGTGCATGACACGAATGGATGAATTGTCCCTTGATGTACCGGTGCTGATTGAGCCAATGCGTGGGTTCCCTCATATGAAGGACCTTGTAACAGACGTCTCACGAAACTATGAAATCAATAAAAAAATTAGACCACTAACTCCAAAGCCCAGAGAAACAGATGGTACTTACCGGATGCAGCAGGAAGACATAGAGCGGATTCAAGAGTTTCACAAGTGTATTGAATGCTTTCTTTGTCAGAATGTTTGTCATGTGATTAGGGATCACAGTGTCAAGGAATTTGCCGGTCCACGCTTCCTAATACGCATTGCTTCCCTGGCAATGCACCCACTTGACACACTTAACAGACTTAAAGAACTTAAAGATGTATTCGGCCTGGGTTACTGCAACATTACAAAGTGCTGTACTGAGGTATGTCCAGAAAACATAAAAATAACTGATAATGGTATTATACCCCTTAAGGAGAGAGTTGCAGGAGCCTTCTATGATCCGCTTGCCTGGCTTTGGAAAAACCTAACTTCCAATTCAAAAAAAATCCCTGAAAAAAATAAATAATCCTGCAGTTCAGCACATCTTGTCTCACCTAAGTCACCTCTGCCTGCACTGCATATTTTTCGTCGCGCCAGTCATTGGAATTCATGATATCAGCTAGCGTCGAAACGGCCTGCCAGACATCAACATAACGTGTGTAGAGTGGGGTGAATCCGAACCGCAAGATATCCGGAGCACGAAAATCGCCGATCACACCGCGTTCAATCAGTGCCTGCATGATGGGGTAGCCACCCGGGTGGCGGATCGAGACCTGGCTGCCCCGCATGTCTGCTTCCCTGGGTGAGGCGAGTTCGAAACCCATGCGATTTTCTTCAACCAGGGAGATGAAAAGATCACCAAGCTGCCGGGACTTTGTCCTTAGCACCCCCATATCGACCGACTGGAAAATATCGACGCCAATTTCAAGGGCACACATGCCCAGAATACCGGGCGTGCCGCACAGGAAACGTTTTATACCCTGACCTGGGACGTAACTGTCTTCAAAAGCAAACGGTGATGCATGGCCCATCCAACCGGGCAATACAGGCATTACTTTTGACTGGTGACGCTCAGCGACGTAGATGTATGCTGGTGCGCCTGGCCCGCCATTGAGAAATTTGTATCCGCAGCCAACTGCGAAATCAACCCTGCACTTGTCCAATTCAACTTGGATTGCACCAGCGGAATGGGATAGATCCCAAATCACAAGCACTCCAGCCTCGTGGGCGAGATTCATGATCTCGTAC
>JAKUUF010000094.1 GCA_022448705.1 SAR324 cluster bacterium
TCAAATGCTGAACAATCTGTGTGCATTTTCTGAAGTTTTTTCTGCTATGTGTTCAATTGATATTTTCCGAAGTTCGGCGATAAAAGAGGCGATCACAGGTATGTTGGCAGGCTTGTTGGGTTTCCCTCTGAAGGGAACGGGGGCAAGGAAAGGTGAGTCTGTTTCCAGCAGCAGTCTGTCCAAGGGAATCCAGCGGACTACCTCCCTGCGATCTTCGGCGTTTTTGAAAGTTACAATTCCATTGATCCCGAGATACCATCCCATATCAAGCAGGGTTCTGGCCATCTTGAGTGAACTGGTAAAACTGTGTGCCACACCAAGAGCAGGTACAGGAATTTCCTTCAGGATGCTGATAGTATCAGCTTCTGCTTCTCTGCTGTGCAGAACAACCGGGAGATTGAGCTCAACAGCAATCTGGAGCTGTTTACGGAATGCAAACTGCTGATTCTCTCTTGAACTGTTCATGTAATGATAATCAAGCCCTGTTTCTCCTATTGCAATCATCTTATCATGTCCCCGGGCCAGTTTACGGATGCTCTGCTCCAAAGATGGCCTGAATTCTGAAGCATCATGCGGGTGTACACCTACAGTCCCGTAGACATCCTTAAACTGCATAACAGCATTGGAAACAAAATCAAAGGATTCTTCATCAACAGAGATTGTAACCATTGTCTCCACACCTTCCTGTTTTGCCTGTTTTACAGCTTCTTCGGGCGTTGAATCCAGTTTGTCCAGGTGGCAGTGAGTATCGATAAAGCTTGTCATGGGGGTTAGAAATTAGCTAAACTGAAGACGTTATTTTTTAAGATTTATTTACTATCCGAAGAGCAATATGGAAATCTGCTTTTCCTCTTAAACCCATTCTCACACAAGGATAAGTCCAGCACCTTGCAGCAGATTAGTCAAATGATAAACACGAAATTCAGCAGACAATACAGACCATGGATATTAATGCTGGTTATCACACTGTTGACTATTTTCATAACGGGCTGTTACACAGTACGTGTTTTTCATGATACAGATATGCTGCGTGAAAAGCACGATGGAGAAATGTACAGTATCAGCATGCCTTTCACAGACAGTCAAATTGTGGGACAGGCAAAAGTTCGTTCCGCATGCCCCAGCGGTGCTTCACTGGTAGTAATAGAGCAGACCGTGACTGACGGATTGGCACACTATTTCAGCCTGGGATTTTACAGTCCACACACAATCAGGGTCTGGTGTAAACGCAGGATCAGATAGAATAATGAAGCAAAAATGGATACATCTCTGCAATCGTCTGGATTACCAGTTTGAAAATCCGGACATCCTGCGCCAGGCATTGACACACAAGTCCTACCTGCCCCTAGAATCAGAGGAGAATTTCGGCAACAACGAAAGAATTGAATTCCTGGGTGATGCAGTTCTTGATCTGGTAACCAGCGAAATGCTTATGCAGGAATTCCCGGAGCTGGACGAAGGCGGCCTTTCTAAATTCCGGGCAAGTCTGGTCAGCGAATCAGGTCTCTGCAAACAGGCACGTGCCCTGGAATTGGGTGACTGCCTGCTCCTTGGCAGAGGAGAGGAAATGACCGGAGGTCGGGAAAAAACTTCTTTGCTTTCTGACACATTTGAAGCGGTTATGGCTGCCATTTATCTCGACAGTCGCGATAAGCATGGTCTCTCAGAAATTGCACGTGTAATTCGAAAATTGTTTTTACCTCATTTGCCCGAAAATGCCCAGGGGTATATTACTCGGGATTATAAATCTGAACTGCAGGAACACGTGCAGAAACTTACGGGCCTGCCATCCACATACGAACTTGTTGATGAAACAGGCCCGGATCATCAAAAAGAATTCACCATGGCGGTTTTTGTCAGAGATAAGGAATATGGCCGGGGAAGTGGAGCAAGTAAAAAACTTGCCAGCCAGCTTGCTGCTGAGAACGCTCTGGTAAGAATACAGCAGGATCCTTCACTGCTTGAAGGGGGGTGAAGCCAGCTGATGAAAAATACTGAAAGTGATGAACCGGTAAGGATTCAAAAAGTTATCGCCCAGGCCGGAGTTGCTTCAAGACGTGCCGCCGAGGATTTGATCCGGGCCGGCGAAGTTTTGCTTAACGGAGAAATTGTGAAGCAGATGGGCTGCAAAATGCTCATCGGAAAAGACCATCTCAGCGTGGAAGGGCGTAGAGTAGTAATTTCACCGCGGCAAAAAACAGAGGTGTATGCACTCTACAAGCCTAAAAATTGCATCACGACTCTCAACGATCCCCAGGGACGAGTGACAATCAATGACTTTTTCCCTCAAACATCGGCAAGACTGTTTCCTGTAGGCAGACTTGATTATGACGCAGAAGGCCTGATATTGCTCACCAATGACGGTGATCTGGCGCATCAGCTCATGCATCCACGACACAAGGTATCAAAAGGATATTTTGTCAAGGTGCGTGGTATTGTGGAAAACAAGGCACTCTCAGAATTGCGCAAGGGGCCGGTTATTGATGATCGCAGGCACCAGCGGGTTAGAGTGAAAATTTTGCATAATGTGAACGACAAAACATGGCTTGAACTTTTTCTCAGGGAAGGAACAAACAGGCAAATTAAAAAAATGTTTCAGAAAATCGGATATCCTGTTCAGAAAATTAAACGTTTCCAGATTGGGCCGATCATGCTGGGTGATTTGCAGTCTGGAGAATCCAGAGCTTTGAGTCCTAAAGAAATTAAACAAATTTTGAATTAAGCCAGTTGCTTACCTCCAACCGTTATTCAGGACTTAATCCAAACTAACAAATGCCCAAGGCAGAATTATACAAGATATCAGTCGCAGACGGGAAAGTCATGCTGCGCATACCTGAGCAGCTGGTGGGAGCTGAAACTGCCGATATGGACGATATACAAGCAGAACTGCACATGATGGATGTGGATTATGTACCAGAGGAACTGCTTGATATTTACAATCGTACAAGCGGTGAATTTGATTTCCTGACAGATGTAAAGACTACAGATTTTACTTTGCAGATTGAACTCAGCGATGATCAGTCAAAAGCCTACCTGAATGTTATTCCGCCCAAAGAAATAATCGAACCGCTTACTATTGAGCGAGTGCTGGCTGCACTCAGGGAAGAAAATGTATTTCAGGGTTTCGACAGGGAATTTATTGAAAAAATTATTAAGGAAAGAATTTATTTTGAACCTGTAGTAGTGGCGAGCGGTAAAACCCCTGTACATGGCAAAAATGGTCATCCTGAATTGCTTTTTCTTCCGGAAAAGTTTCGTCCGTCTCCGGAGTCAAGTATAAATCTGAGAGAGCTTCCGGTAATGCAGAAAGTAACTGAGGGGCAGGAGCTTGTAAGGGTGGAACAGGCAACGATGGGAGAAGACGGATACACAATTACCGGCAGGCTTATCACAGCTAGCTCCGGTAAGCAGTACCGCATTCGTCCGGGACGTAACACCAGATTCAACCCTGAAGGGACTCATATCATTGCAGCAAGTGAAGGTATTGTCTGTCTTGGAAATGACAGCATATCCGTTGAGCGGATTAAATATATGGATAAGGTAGATGGCAGCGTGGGTCGAGTGCGATTTGACGGAATAGTCAGTGTTCGCGGAAATATTTCTGACAGATGCAGTGTGGAAGCAGTTCGTATTGAGGTTGGAGGTTCTGTTGGAAAAGCTAGCCTGCGGTCTATTGGTGACATAAGAGTAGCACAGGGACTCAAGGGCACAGTCGTGCAATGCGGCGGTTCTCTTCATGCCGGCAACATGGTTGATACTCAGGCAAGCATCTTTGATCATGCTGTAGTGGATGAATTCATTTTAAACTCCAAAGTCTTTTGCGGTTCAACCCTTCAGGTCAATGCAACTGACGGATATGCCTGCGGAGGTGTGCTCCAGGCGGGAAATCTTATTCGTCTTTCAAATGTAGGGCTGCCGGAAGACAAGAAACGCAAAAATAAATCTTCAAACGAGCAGGAAATTCCACCCCAGACCTTGATTGAAGTAGGCATTTCACTGAAAAACAGGAAACAGTTTAATGAGCTTGAAAAACGGGCTCGAGAATCACTGTACGCTCTTCAGGACGATTTGAATGAAATTACGACTTTAATGAAAGATCTGGAAAAGACAGACTGGAATGAAGAAAGGGATGAGGATTATCGGGCTAACAAAATCCGGACCTTGGGAGAATTGGAAGAGAAGGCAAATAAAAACGTAATGAGCGCATTCTCAGATTTGCGCAAACGGGAGGCACAGGATGAAATCAACGAACTGAACAAAATCACTGGCGGAGGAGCGGTCTTCATCACAGGCAGGATTCCTGAAGGCACATCCGTAAATGTTCGCCGGTCTCGATATATTGTTCGTTCAAATATGGCTGACAAGGCTTTCAGCTTTTCTGAAAACGGAATTCAAACCAGCTCTTGCAGTGAACTTCTTAAGGATTTTCAAAAATATTTTTTTGAGATAATGGTTTGAGCTGAGAACAATATTATGGGTGATTTATCAAGGAAAGAAGTTGAGCGACGGGTGAAGCATCGTGATCCTTTAAAGGAGCTCGACCTGACCGGGATGAAGCTTGATGACTTTAATTTTGAAGGTGCATCTTTTACTAAATGCAAATTTACCGGAAGCAGCTTCAAAGGCTCAATTATTGCCTTTTCACGATTCGAAGAATGCCTTATTGATGAATGTGAAATGCAGGATTGCACAGTGCAGGAATCTTCGTTCAAAATGTGTGATTTCAGTAAATCCGATTTGCGTGACAGTGTTTTTATTGAAGTAAACTTCAAACAGGCAGTGCTTCATAGTGCTGATTTAAGCGGAACTTTTCTCAAAGACTCAGTTTTGACTGAAATTGATGGAGACCTGTGCAATTTCTCGTATGCGACCATGTCCGGTTCCAACCTGAAGGGGGCAAAGCTGCATATCTGCGATTTCAGTGCCTGCCGGGCATTTGGCATAAAAGCCGAAGATTCAGATTTTACCGGCTCAGAATTTTCCGGCGCGCACCTGGATTCTTCGCAGCTTCAGGGCACAATATTGAATTTCTGCAATTTTTCTGAAGCATCATTGCAGGAATGCGACCTGAGCAGGGCAAAACTTTTTTCCGCGACTTTGCAAAACGCCCGTTTGAATTCTTCCGCCTTAAATTCCGTGGCAATGATTGGCGCTAAAGCTAAAGGAGCAGACTTGAAGAATGTAATCCTCGATAAGGCAAATTTGACAATGGCGGATTTATCCAACAGCGATTTTAAAGGATCTTCCATGAACGGTGTTTTGGAACAGGATACAATATATGACGGGGCAAACCTGGAAGGAATAAGCAAATGAAAAGCAAAGTCAGACTGTGTTTGATTCAAATGATTTTTCTGGTATGCGCACCTTCAGCATTCGCGGAATATCGGGCATATGAACTTGAGGTATTTGACAGGATCGCAAACACTTCTCGAAGAGTGATAACCTCTTTTTCACCATCAGACTTTATCCAGGTGAACGGCGGCCCGCAGCGTACAGGCGTGATTATCCGTGCTTCCTGGATCTGCTATGGCGACACTTCACTGTACAAAAAAGTATGTCCGCAGCCAAAGGCAATCAATCCGCGTTTTCAGCCTGGAGACCGTGTTCAAATAGTGTTGAAGAAGCATCTGACTGATCAGTGGATTGGTGTTATTGAAAACAGTTTTTTTCGTCCGGGATTGCGCAGCAATGTTTACGGAGTAAGGTTTGCTGAACGGGGAGATCTTTATACCCGCTACTACGAATCCAACTTGAAAAAAGCTCCATAATATTTTTTACTGACTGCCTTGAACCTTAACGCTGTCTGAAGTAAAGTTTGCAAAATCTTCTTCATCAGAATGTTTCTGCTGAGGCTGATTCTAATTAACTTGTAAAGCAAATCACAAAAAAATCATTTCTGATTTGAATGGAACTCATAATTAAGTAATAAATTTATGGAAAGAATAAAATCCGCAAGTTTGATGACCGCCATCAAAACTCCTTACAGGCCGAACGGCGAAGTTGACCTGGAGACCTTTGACAGC
>JAKUUF010000095.1 GCA_022448705.1 SAR324 cluster bacterium
TTTCAAGGTATCTGGCCTGGTAACCAAGTGCAGCAATGCACAACCGCAGCAGCAGTAGGATTGTCTTGGGATAGGTGAGAATTACCTTGTCGTAGAACTGACGCAGCATCAAGCCCCCAACTCTCCTGCTGAACGCATGCGTTCCAGTAACTGCTCCATGGTGTCTTTCTTCAATACCCCGGAAAACTGTGAGCGATAGGTCTGCACAATACTCACACCAAGAACATCCACATCATAAACCATCCAGCCTTTTTTCTTTGTTTTGTACAGTTTATAAATCATCTCTTTTTTGTCGTCCTTAGTCACAAGGTACGTCAGTACTTCCACTCGATTTTTCTTGGTCATCCTTGCTTCATCAACCACAACTTCTTCATCGGTATAAAGGTCCAGCTTCTCCAAGTAAGACAGCTTCAGGCGTTCCACAAACAACTCAGAGAATTCCTTGCGTTTTGCTTTGCTGAGAGATTTCCAGTGTTTCTTGCCCAGACTGAGCCTTGCCATCAAACTGAAATCAAAAAGTCCGTCAATGGTTTCTAATATTCCTTCCTTTTTTTCATTTTTGCTGAGACTTTTGTCCTTTAGGATGTTGATCACTATATCAACTTTTTCTTTTGTCATAGCACGGATTTCTTTTACTTCATCAGCAAGTGGAGCAGATGAGGTAAAAAATAGCATCAAAAGAACAATCAGTATTCTGCCCGCAAAATGTTTTAGATGAACTTTCATGTTTACTCCTCGATTAGTTTTGCACGATTCTGCTCATAGACATCCCTCAGAAACGGGTACAGTTCTATAGCATCTTTTTTAAGGTTCTCATATTGACCAATCCGCAATGATTCCCTGTTTACGGTTTTAAGCATCAAGAGATTTGTCTGCTGTATTGTCTGCCTGGACAGGCCAAGATATTCACCCTCTTTCTTCGGGAAATTATACGGGCGATTCTCAACATAATAAACCGGGTCCATCTGCATGTCCGGATAAAGGCTGAACATATCACGCAGATTTGACGGACCCAAAAACGGCAGAACAATATGGAAGCCTCCTCCTACACCGTAATATCCAAGAGTCTGGCCAAAATCCTCTTCGTGTGCCTCAAGACCAAACCACTCTTTTGCAGGGTCCCATATACCAAAAATTCCAACAGTGCTGTTAATAATAAAACGAAACATTTCTTCACCAGCATTTATTGGTTTAAGCTGAAGGGCATTATTGACGAACCGTATCGGAAAAAGAAGATTATGAAAGAAATTTTTTACACCACGTCGTGCAGGATCCGGCATAATCCACCGATAACCCCGGGCTACAGGATCCAGAACATAAACATAAAATCCGTCATTAAATTCAGTCATCACACTGTTATATCCGCTGAGTGGGTCAAAAATTTCTTCTTCTGCATTTTCAAATTCATCCTCGAAACCATCATCAAATTCTTCATCTTCAAAATCCTCATCAGTTTCTGTTTCAGAAAGCATTTGAACAGATTCAGGAGATTTTTCCTGTGCGGACGCAGGATTTGAAATCAGGGGATGAAGCAAAAAAGAAATGATTACAAAGAAAGTAAATATTGCTGTGGTGTGTGGTTGCATCGGTTGTGATTTTCTCTACACATAGAATTCCTTTTTTTGCTGTCAAGTGCAAGGTAATTGGCTGTCTGATATGCAATTCAATTTGTCATTACTGCTCTGCGGAAAGATGGCCTGGCGGCCTTCATTCTTGCGGACGGAGAGAAAAAATCTTGAGAATCGAGTGATGACAGGCACTGGCTATTTGTCGTCCCAGGCAAAGCAGATAAGGAAAGTTAATAATGCAATTCTGGAATGGTGGAATGGACTGGATTTAAAAATTATAGAGAGAGTCAGAAACCTTCATGCAGACGCAACTACAATAATTACATCCAGTGGCTGAAAGAGACATTACCTTATCTGATGAACTTAATGCCTGTAAGCTGACTCTGTTTTCTGATTGATGCTGAAGAGAAACCAGAAAAGGGAAACCAAAACAATCAGCAGCAACGGGACTGCGCTTAAGTTCACTGTCTCCCAGCCAAACGATGTCTGAAGTACACCGGATAATAATGAACTCAGCGCGGCAGTGCCGAATACCAAAAAATCATTTACACCCTGAACAATTGCTTTTTCCGCAGGCTGATAGGTTTCAGTGACCATAGTTGTTCCGGCCACAAACATAAAATTCCAGCCCACGCCCAACAGGACCAGGGCAGACCAGTAATTAATTAATTCTGTCCCGGAAATATTGATTGCAATGCAAATAAAATTAAGCAAAATTCCTGTAAAAATAATTTGAACTGATCCGAAACGCTTGATCAATGAGCCAGTAATAAAAGAAGGTGCAAACATACCCAGAGCATGCCATTGGATAACAAAGGCCGCGTCACTGAATGGGTAACCGCTTCCTTTTGTCATGGCTAGCGGGGTTGCGGTCATTATCATTGCCATTACTCCATAGCCTATCATTGCTGAAAGCACTGAAACTATAAATTTTGGCTGCCTGAAAATTACAGTCAAAGGACGCGCATCACCTTTTTGTTCCACAACACTTGGCTGGGGGAGCCTGATCCTCATTAAAATAATTACAATGAAAAAATATAACAAAATAATAGACAGGTAGCTCCCCGCAAACTGCGCGTTTTCAAAATAATCTTTCCCCTCTGCCGCAATTGCCGGACCAATGAATCCTGCAGCTATTCCTCCAAGCATGACATAAGAAACAGCTTTTGTCCTGAATTCGATGCTTGAAACTTCAACCGCGGTAAAGCGGTACAACTGAGCAAAACCGTTCAGCACACCAAGGCAAAATATACTTAGGCAGAACAAAGGAAAACTGGAGTAAATTATTGCCAGTGAAGCAGAAGCCGCCCCAAATGTACCGATTCCTGTGCCTATCAAAAAACCGTAACGGCGCCCTATGCGCTTCATCAGCAGTGAGGCAGGAATTCCAGCCAGCATGGTTCCCATCAGATGAAAAGTAAGTGGTAAAGTTGCCAGTGCTTTGTTGTTGGCAATCTGGAATCCAACCAGTGAAGATGCGGAAACACTGAGACTGGAAGTAGACGCAGAAAGGGCGAAGCAGATACTCAGCAGCAGAATAGAAATATAGGTGTTTGTTCCAGAACTTGTCATAAAGATTATTCAATAAATATGTTTTAATTAAAGAGCGGTTATTCTAACATAACATCTTACTTCCTCCTAATTGAGTAAGATTGAAATAAATAAATAAATCAGAAATGAACGAATTTATGGAACAATACTGGTCATTTTATAACGCAGGAGTAACTATCTTTCTCTTTGCAGGATTGGCCCTGTTTATTAAACTTATTTTTTTCAGACGCAAGCGACACAAAAAGGAACCACACCTTACATTTAAACACTGGAATCACCGGTTTGAAAATGATTTTAGAAACCTGGAAAATGAACTTCATGTTGTGCAGTTTTTGCCAAAAGATGCGACCAAACTGTTGAAAAAAGCTAAAAAAAAGGAAGACAGGGAGGAAAAACAAAAAAATAAGGAAAAGAGTGAAAAAACCGTAACAGCTATCCGTAAAAAACTGGAGCGTGGCCTGAAAACCAAGGAAGTTCTCAAGCAGCATTCAAACTGCGTTTATGTGCTAACATTTATCGGCAACATAATGGCCGCGGAAGTGGAACATCTCAGGGATCAGATATCATTTCTTCTTGAAATAGCCCAACCCGCAGACGAAATAGTGATACGCCTCACCAGCCCGGGCGGTGCTGTACCGCAGTACGGATTAGCCAGTTCACAGCTGGAAAGGCTGAAACAGGCAGGACTGCGCTGTGTTGTCTGCGTTGATACAGTTGCTGCCAGCGGCGGTTACATGATGGCTGCTGTTGCAGATAAAATTATTGCCGCACCATTTGCAATTATAGGGTCAATTGGTGTTGTTGCAGGCATACCTAATTTCCACCGTGTTCTTCAAAAAAATGAGGTGGACTACCACCTGTTTACTGCAGGAAAATACAAAAGGACCGTGACTCCTTTTTCAAAAGTTACCAAGGAAGGTAAACAGAAAGTGCAGGATGATATCTCTGCAATTCATGATGCTTTTAAAAAAGTGATAAAAGAAGGAAGGCCGGATGTTGATATCGAGGAAATTGCGACCGGCGAATACTGGCTGGCCTCACAGGCAAAAGAGAAGGGGCTTGTAGATGAAATAATGACCAGCGATGACTATTTGTGCAGTAAACTTGACGAGCGGGAAGTAATTGAAATCAAAACCGAAGTTGACCAGAATCGACTGGAAAAACTTATCGAAGGAGGAGCTTCGCTATTCAGGCAATGGAGGACTGCAAGATTTCCCGGGGCTGGTGAAGAAGTAGAAGATCTGTCGCAACGGTTCAGGTAAACAGCATGATAAATATACTATTCTGAATATGGCCCTTTTAGGCCGGCACTTTCCATTGAAGACGCATATGTATTGGAAGCAAGAATCAATTTTGAACCATAACGTTCAATCAATTCCTTCCTTCGATCAGGATTCTGAGTAGATTCTAATTCTCCCCAAATGGCATTGACCTCCTCGGCAATTTTGCGCATATTTTTCAGAAAATTGTCATTTCTTAACAGTTCAAATAATCGATTTGGTGTAACTTTCCCAACTCCATCAACTGTAGTTGCCCCTTCATCAGTGTATCCTTCAGGCAAATCACCTTTCAGGTTAATTACCTTTTTGAACCTTATTGCTGAAAAAATCTGGTCCACGGCCTGTTTTGCACCTTCAACTCGTGAAATGTGTTCTGTGTCAGCGGCTGCGTGGGGCAGGAGTTCCATTTTTCCTGAATGATGTTTTTCTAATTCAATGTATGGTGCCATCGGCCCGGTGATGTCACCATTGTCAGGATTTTTAAATATATCCGCGTCGATTGCTGCGTAGCGTACTTTACCACTTGAGAGTGCACTGTCCAGAGCCTGTGCATCAATGAGTTCTCCTCGATCATAGTTGATTACTACAGCTCCGTCATTCAGCAAGTTAAGTACGTTTTCACCAATTATACCTTCGTTAGCAAACTTACCTGTATTTAAATCGGGAGATCCCAATCCGGTGTGAATAGTGATAAAGTCGGATCCCTTTGCGGCTTCTTCAATTGAATGAGCGTAAATTAATCCTTCTGACTCAATCCATTTTTGATGATTGGGCAGAGCCTCGTGTACCACCACTTTCATATTAAACACCTGTGCGATTTTCGCTACTTCTCTTCCTATATTGCCGTATCCTACAATCCCGATACGTTTCCCCTCGATTTTTTCTGTGGGGAAATCCTTAAGCTGTTTACCTGTATCAAAATTTTTCTCTATTACCAGCTGATGCAGCATGGCAACATTTAAGTCAGGCGATGTTTTCAACAAGGCTTTAAAAACCATTTGCGCAGTAGCTCTGCTGTTAAAGCTTGGTGTATTCATCAACGGAGCAACTCCTCCTTCACCGCCGGCCCGGCCCCATGATGCACTGCCCATGTTTCCTGTCCCTGCACCAATTCGAACTCCACCTTCATTAAACACAGATTCTTTAGGGAAAAATGTTGCTGCAGCAATCAGTGCGTCATACTGGCCTTTATCTGTTTGAGGTAAAATTTCGTCAATTCGGCTTAAATCCGGCTGGTAGAAAAAATGAATTTTACCTGCTTCCAGAACAGAGTCTTCATCAATCGATCCTTCATGGAATACTCCGCCTTTTTCTTCAATGTACTCTCGCACTTCACTGAAATCAGGATTCCCGTTCTGGTCAAATTTCATACCGACTAAATCATCAACGAGTACTTTGTAAGCTCGGCCAGGGTTGTCCTTTCGAGTATTTTTAATTTCAACTGAGGAATATGTAGATTTTTTCCCTCCCTTTCCCTGTGTTTGAAATTCGTCTATTTTTGTCATATTTTTTTAAAGAATAGATTGAAATCTATATTCAGGAAGAAAAATATTCTGCCAATTCCTGCATCACCTCTTCTTTGTTGAAGCTGGCGCCATTTTAAGCAT
>JAKUUF010000096.1 GCA_022448705.1 SAR324 cluster bacterium
CTTTTCTGAATGTTGATCAATCTGGATGCTCGACAATGCATCTTGGTTTGATCTCACTTCAGATTTCCCCACCAGAACAGTACGATATTTAAGGTCCTGCAGATAAGCACCCAAAGAACGCTCACCCAATTTAAGTGGATCTGCGTTTGCTACTGCTCCATGTGATGCCAGGTAACGTCCAGTGTAAAAACTGGCCCGTGAAGGACCGCAAAGCGGAGCCTGACAGTATGCATGACTGAATAGAACACCCATTTCAGCGATTTTGTCAATATTAGGTGTATTTATAAATGGATGTCCATAGCAGGAAAGATAATCTGCCCTTAATTGATCACACATTATAAACAATATATTTTTTACCATTTGCTTTCTTTATAAATTATCAGTGAAATCTTAAGTCAATTGCTCAAAATTTTAACCCATCCTCTCGCTAGTTTGTTGGTTAGATTTATTTTAAACGAAGTCTTCTCTAGCCCATAATTCTTTGGTAAGTACACCTGTCTGATCTTCTATGACTTGCATTGCATTAAGGATCAAATCTTCACGAAACCTTCGGCCGATTATCTGAATTCCGGCAGGCAGGCCATTTACCATACCTGTTGGAACTACTCCTGCGGGAAGACTGAGCCAGCTTACGCAAAGACTGTATATTCCTGAATTTAAGAATTTGCGTAATTCTTCAACATTTTTTGTGTCACTATCCCATGCACCAACCGGCTGCATTAAATATGGAGACAGTATTAGTGGATACTTTTCAAGAAAAAGGTTCCATTCACGAGTCATTGCAGTTCGTTCCTTTATTCCCTCACGGTAATCTTCGGCGTCACTAACACCACCAATCTGAAAAAACCACTCAAAGATTTGTTGAATAGTTTCGCTCCCATGTTCCATTGCCACGGGCATTAGATATGTTTTGATTTCATTACCAACATACCTTAACCAGCTTTCTGCTGCTTCATTGACAGACGGGGTTACAACTCTTTCTACAGCATAACCTGCATCAGACAGGTATTCAGCCGCTCTTTCAATGGACTCAACTATATCCGGATGAATTGGGTGATCGTAACTCTCTGTTGTAACTCCGATTCGAACTGGTTCAGGCATTTCAGGCCAGCCCTCAAAAGGTACAGGCATCCAGAATGGGTCCCTTGGGTCTGCATGTGCCATAATTCGTGTTGCCAAGCGCACGTCTCGCACTTCCCTGCAGATTGCTCCTTGCACAGATATCATCTGCGCCAGCATTCCACGCTCAGCAGTGGCCGAAGGGAGCCACGCGGGAACTCTGCCGAAGGTTGGTTTAACAGTGGCAAGTCCACAGCAGAATGAAGGACAGCGAAGTGAACCGGCAATATCATTCCCATGGTGTATGGGACCGAATCCTGCTGCAGCGGCAGACGAAGCTCCACCGGAAGATCCTCCGGGGCTTGCTTCTTCGTTCCAGGGATTTTCTGTCCTGCCATGTAAAGGATTGTCAGTAGTAAACCTCATTGACAATTCCGGAGTATTTGTACGTCCAATGATGATTGCTCCGGATTTCTTCAAGTTACTTACAATCGGTGCATCAGCTGGTGCAATCAAATCTGCAAATGCCGGTAAGCCGTTGGGAGTTGGCTTTCCCTCAACATCTACGTTAGTTTTTATTGTGACCGGCACACCATGTAATTCACCTGTCTTTTCACCAGAGGATATTGCCCGGTCCGCCTCCCTGGCAGCAATCAGAGCTTCTTCCCTGTAATCCGCGACTATAGCGTTCAATCGAGGATTATGCTCGTCAATCCTTGAAATAACTGAATTAATTACTTCTTCAGCCAAAAATTGCTTTTCTCGAATTCCATCTGCTAATTCACAGGCACTTAACTGCCATAATTCATTTTTCATTGAAATATAAGTATTTAAGGTTTATGAAAAAAAGGTAAAATCTTTAAGCCTTAATTCTCTTTTGGATTTTC
The DNA here is from genome assembly GCA_022448705.1 of SAR324 cluster bacterium. Taxonomy (GTDB): domain Bacteria; phylum SAR324; class SAR324; order SAR324; family NAC60-12; genus Arctic96AD-7. The sequence continues at coordinate 1,947 of JAKUUF010000096.1, forward strand.
AAAACAATTTGCACTTTTTAACAAAATAACTAGAAAAACATTACAAATTTGCAAAAAAAACAATCAGGTATTTTCTAACTAAAACGAAATATTCCCATCATCATATCTTATTTCATATGATCTGTCTGAATTCAAGCCGTACTTTCTTTTTTTGAAAACTGGCTGAAACAATTAGAAGCAGATCCTTGTTTAATTTTCGGTAAATCATATAAATTGAGATGAAAAATTATTAATGCAATAATGTTTTTTGATCTTAAATTATTAAAGCAAAATTCTAATACACCACTTAAATTTCATTCTTTTTTACTAACACATATTTCTTAAAATTTTTGAATTAAAATCTTTTTTTATTGCAGCTTATGAAAAATCATCCAGAAACTTCATTTACAGGCCCCGAACTTTGCAGTCTTGATGCAGTTCAAGTGGTAAAATTATTGAAAAAAAAGGAAATTTCACCTCAAGAACTGCTGGATTCCTCCTTTGAAAGAATAAATCAAGTTGAACCTTCGGTTAACGCTATTCCTACCTTGTGTGAAGAACGTGCACGAGATTCTGCTATAAATTGGCAGGAAACAGGGCAGGGGAACCCGGATGAACCCGGCTGGCTTGGAGGCCTGCCGGTTGGTATCAAGGACCTCACTCCTGTAGCAGGAGTCAGAACAACATTCGGTACTAAGGGTCTCTCTGATTTTGTGCCAAAAGAAAGCGAGCCTTTGGTAATTAATCTTGAAAAACGAGGCGCCCTTGTAGTCGGCAAAACCAATACTCCAGAAATGGGAGCTGGAGGGAATACATTTAATGAAGTCTTCGGTATGACTCGTAATCCCTGGAATACACAACGAAATGCCGGGGGATCCTCCGGAGGATCAGCTGCAGCATTGGCAACCGGGGAAGTGTGGCTCAGCCATGGAAATGATCTGGCAGGTTCCCTTCGTACACCTGCTGCCTATTGTGGAGTTGTTGGATTTCGTCCAAGCCCTGGAGTCGCCCGGGGAGGAGGTTTGGAGCTAGGTTTCAGCACGGAAAGTGTACAGGGACCTATGGCACGCAATGTCACTGACTGTGCGTTGTTTCTTGACTCAATGTCCGGATTTGACTCCAGTTCTCCTGTATCTTATCCGGCTCCGGAAATTCCCTATCAGGAAGCAGTAAAAAGAGCTGATGCAAATGTCCGTATTGCATATAGTCCTGACCTGAACGGATTTGCTTCCGTATCAAAAGAATGGAATCAGGTTCTGAGAGATGCACTTCAGGCAGTGGAAAAATCCGGTGGCACAGTAGAGGAGGACTGCCCAATTCTACCGAATCTGAACCGGTGTTACCGAATTCTGCGTGCAATGGTTTGGGCGGCTGGACCCGGTAGAGCACCTGAGTCAGTTCAGAAACACTTCAAGCAAACATTGTCAGATAATATTGATTACGGCCGGAAACTGAGTATTGATGATGTCTATGACGCACAGATAGACAGAAATACAATTTTTCATAATATGCGTCGCTTTCTCTCAGGTTACGATGTATTGGCCTGTCCTACAGTCAGCCTGGAACCTGGACCAGTTGTGGAAGAGTTCCCCAGTGAAATTGACGGTCAGCCTATGGATGATTATATAGAGTGGCTGCGTTTTTCATTTCTCTCCACTACTGCCGGACTGCCTGCCATTTCCATTCCTGCAGGATTCACTAAAAGCGGCTTGCCCGTTGGCTTACAACTGATAGGCCCACCCAGAGGAGAGGCAAAAGTTTTGGAGGTAGCACGTGCAATTGAACTTGCCGTCGGAGCAATGCAGACACCGATTGATCCCATTATTACTCACTAGTAAAAATTAATTTCCAGAAAAATAGTTTATCTAATTTAATAAACCAAACTTTGGTGTGCTGAAAATTACCGGAAATATTTACAGAATTTTCCAAAATAAAAAATTCATCACCCTAATTCATATAAACTTATAAATTTAGTGTTTTACGGGATTATATGTGTATTTTTCCCCAGGAAATAATACCAGCAAATTTTTCATTAAAATACTCAGCGCCAGATGTATGATTTAAATCATCTAGCAAAACATTTACGATCAGCATCTTTAAAAAAGAAAGATGCAACATTCATCCACCTGCATGAAAATGATCAGCTAATCAGCTTCGAAGATTTTTTTCAGAATGCAGAAAAAATTGCTTCTGCTCTGATTTCTGCAGGCATCCGGCCTGGAGACCGTGTTGCAATGCAGGTGGAGAAGTCTTCCAGTGCAATTGAACTCTATTTCGGCACTATACTGGCCGGAGCCGGTTTCCTTCCCTTAAACACAGCCTATGTTGCCGAAGAAATTGATTTTTTTCTGCGGGACGCACGACCTTCCATTTTTGTATGTGATCCTTCAAAACTGAATAATTATACTAAAATTGCTGAATCAAGCGGAGTTTCTCATATATGGACACTATCTGCAGAAGGTACGGGATCACTGATTGATGCAAAAAATGCTGAGTCTCCAGGATTCACCGGTGTTAAAAGGAATCCTGATGACCTGGCTGCCGTTCTCTATACCTCCGGGACTACAGGCCGTTCCAAAGGAGCTATGCTTACTCACAGGAATCTGCAGTCCAATGCCGAAGCACTTGTTAATTGTTGGCAATTCACTGATGAAGATATTCTGATTCACGCACTGCCGCTTTACCACACACACGGTCTATTTGTGGCCACCAATGTCTCACTGCTGGCAGGCTCCTCCATGCTTCTGATGAAAAAATTTGACGCAGATGCAATTTGCAGACGAATGCCTCAAGCCAGCGTCCTGATGGGAGTTCCCACTTTTTATGTGCGTTTACTGGAACATCCTGACCTCGAGAATGCCGCTAAAAAAATGCGTCTGTTTGTTTCCGGGTCTGCACCGATGCTGCCACACACTCACGCTCTCTGGAAAGAACGAACAGGACAAGCAATACTGGAACGCTACGGTATGACTGAAACAAGCATGAACACTTCAAATCCATATTTCGGTGAACGACGTGCAGGAACCGCAGGTTTGCCCCTTCCCGGGGTTGAAGTAATTGTAACCGATCCTGCAACAGGAAAGGTTTTGCAAGACGGCAGAACAGGCATGATAGAAATTCGCGGACCGAATGTATTCAAAGGTTATTGGGGAATGCCGGAAAAAACAGCAGAAGAATTACGTGAAAACGGCTTTTTCATAACAGGTGATCTGGGTACAATCGGCGAAGACGGATATGTTTCTCTTGTGGGCAGATCGAAAGATTTAATAATTTCAGGCGGATATAATATCTATCCGAAGGAAATTGAACTACTGCTGGACAGCATTGAAGGAGTTTTTGAATCAGCAGTAATTGGTGTTCCACATCCCGATCTGGGTGAAGCAGTGGTTGCTGTGATTGTAACTGAATCTGGAATCAGTTTAAATCAGGAATCAATAATGGACCCAATGCAAAACAGAATTGCCCGTTTCAAGCATCCTAAACAGATTTTTTTCATCGATGAGCTTCCACGAAACTCAATGGGAAAAGTTCAAAAAAATGTTTTAAGAGAATCTTACCCTGATATTTTCAATAATAAAACAGATACAGAATAAATTTAGCTTCCTGTCTTAATCAGAAAATCATTAAAATTTAAATGGAATTTGATTTACTGAAAAAAATTTGTGAACAACTAAAATTATAGTTTTAAATTTTTTCAGCAACAATACACGCGTGCACATAATCCATTCTGTGCATATCTGGAGAAAGCTGTACCTGGTCCTGGTAAGTTTGATAATAATCTTTGATTATTTGATTTCTTTCCTCCACTGTTCTGTCAGTATCAAGTGCTCCAAAAAAAATACTCTGATTCCAACTCCTGATTGTAGGAATATATTCTTCCGCGAAGCGCCAAGCGTCCTGGTGCTCCTTAAATGCATCTGCAAATGGACAAGGAGTTATATGAGGCTCGATCTGCTTTAGCCTTAAGCCTGCCCGGTAAACCTGATTATTGGGGTCCTGTAACGGAGCACTGAATTCTTCCACAGTATTGTAATATTGAGGCAGAGTAATTCTCTGGTATTC
>JAKUUF010000097.1 GCA_022448705.1 SAR324 cluster bacterium
TTTTCATAACTCAAGTCAGCATAAATTTCATCTGAAATTACAGGAATTTCAAGCTCAGCCAATCCCTTCATTACATCGGGTGTAAAGACTACACCTGTAGGGTTCGTGGGAGAGTTGATTAGAATGGCACTTGTTTTTGGTGTAACTTTTTTTCTTAGTTCATCTAAATTTAATTGAAACCCTTCTTCTTTATGAAGCTTTATAAGAACAGGCTCTGCACCAGCTACGCGTATTGTATTTTCGTAACAGGCAAAGCTGGGATCTGTAAGAATGACTTCACTTCCAGGTTTTGCCAGCAGACGAACTGATAAAAAAAGCAGCAGTGATGAACCATTTGAAACCAGAACCTGTTCCGGGTCGATCCGGATGCCATAATCTTCAGAATACTTTTTAGTAATTTCTACTCTCAGCTGCTCAATTCCCTGAGTGTGGGTATATCCGGCGGGTCTGTTTTCAATACTTTTCCGGGCAGCCTCTGCTGCTTCAGGAGGAGGAGAAAAATCAGGCTCTCCAAATTCTAAATGTATAATTTCTCTGCCCTGTGCTTCAAGTTGCTGGGCACGGGAAAAAATCTCCATAGCCAGAAAAGAGCCGATGGAGTCTAGATGAGATGTTTGTGTGGAACTGATCATATTTTCTATTCTCTGTAAATTGTTTTAGTCGAAAGCAAAAAATTTCATTCAGATTTACTCAACCACTCGCAGCATCATCATATAATTATCCGTTATTCCTTTTTTGCTCACCAAGTTTAAATCTTTTTGCACCATCGAGATATTTTAATCCTTCTTCATAAGTGTGAGGTAGAATCAATGGTACTTTTTGGGGGATACCAGAGTCATTAAGGGCTGTGAACGTGAAATAACAAACATTTGTGACTTGAGTTTCTCCAGTTTTTGGATGGATGACCTCAGAGACAACTTCCACCATCAAGGCTTTTTCAACTGTGTATATTACTGTCCCTGTAAAAGAAACTATTGATCCAATTTCCACAGGCTTGTAGAAATACATATGATCCATACTGATGAACTGCGGTCTTTTTCTGCAAAACAGATAAGTTATATTCCAGGCCAGCTCGAATGCTTCACGCATCAAATATCCTCCAAAAATATTATTGTGCACATTGCGTGACTGAGGATGCATCAGTAATGTTAATTGCCTGGTGGAACTGCGCATTGCCTCTCCTTTTAGCTTACCGTTTTTTATTCTTAAAAACAGATCATGAAGCACCTTACTTTCCTCAGCTGTTGGAGTGTTAAGCAGATAACTTGTTTGAGCGATTACCCTGCGCTGCTGCTGACGAAGCTCACCCTGCTGAAAACGTCTTTTCTCCTCCTTTGTAACGGGTTCCAGGGAATTGACAGTTTCAGCTTTACCTTCATGCCTGGCTACCATTATGAAATAAGCTCTGGCCACTCTTTTCCAGTTTCTGGCTTCTTTTGATGAAATCCTGATTCCTACTTCCAGAGAACTTTTACCCACCCAGTTTATGCTTGCAAGAAACTGCAGGTCACGGTCACTTCGCAGATCTCCCAATAAGTCAATGCGGTCACATGCTGCAGTAACAATTGTAAGTCCGCGCTCCCAGCCTTCTGTATGTTTGTATGCCACCTGACCCGCAATTAAATCAAGATCCTCAAGCAGTTTGCCAAGGCGCAATGCACCAAAAAAATTAATGTAACGCTCCCGAAGTTCTAAATCCTTGCTGAAAGGCATGATCATTTTGATTGCAGAGTCAGCAGTTTTACGGGAAGACAAAGATTTTTTCAGCGACACAGGTATTTTTTTATTTAAGTTTAGAACTTGAGCTTCAAAGGGAATATCAGAAATAACAATCTTCGGGCGGAATGCTTACGAGTGGTCAAACCCCAATATAATAAATTTATTCCGGGATATCCATTGCACAACGAAAACCTATTTGAAAGGAACGGGTCCATTCCGTAAATGCATATCTTTTTGCTGATCGTACTCCTTCAGGTGTCCCGGCATCATGTAATCCTCCCCAAGCACCCCCCCTTACAACGCGAAGGGGGTATTCATTATCAGCTGGAGAATTAAGACCATTATGAAGATCTGGTTCGCGGATGTAAGGAAAATAATCTGGTGTGTAGTAGTTCTGGACCCATTCCATAACATTTCCATACAAGTCATGCACTCCCCACCGATTAGGCAATTTCCCCGATACTTTTCTGGCTCCCCATAAACCTTTGTCCACAGTATTTGACTTCAGCCAGGCATAGTTTTCAAGCAGGGAGATATTGTTGCCAAAACTATATTTATCATAGCTGCCTGCTCTTGCAGCGTATTCCCATTCTGCTTCTGTAGGCAAACGTTTGTTTTGTGAATTACAGTAGGACTCAGCATTTTCCCAGTCAACATACACAACTGGCTGCTGACGATCAAACGTATCAAAACCCCCTGATCCTCTTTCACATTCATGGCACCTGCTGTACGCTTCGTTGGTAACTTCATGCGCATCAAGAAAAAAACTCTTAATGTAGACCAGATGGTCCGGCAACTCGTCTTCTTCACCAGAATAACTGCCCATAAGGAACTCCCCCTCAGGTATTTTCACCATCCCCTCAGGTATTTGCGGTTCTTCCTTTTCAGTTTGCACTGCTGTCATTTCAGGAAAAAATTCAGTTTTAAATTCTTCCGACGCCTCAACCTCTTCCACTGCATCCTTTTCAAAATCATGTTGTCTTGCAAATTCAGTTTGTATTGCCGGTGTTTCAGTCAATAATTCTTGCATATCTTTTTCAAAATCATGTTGTCTTGCAACAGTCTGTGCCTGAGCAATTGAAAAAGCAAATACTGCAAATACCAGAATAAAGAATTTGTAGAAAATAAATATACCGTACTTTAAAAGTTCGAATGAATTGATAAAGTTGAGTTTCTGTTTATTATTTTCATGTAAATGCGTAAACATTTACTTACTCCTTAAATAAAGATAATTGTTTTGATCTCAGAATTTCAAAGCACTACGTGCAAGATGCAAACATCTCTCTTTACCAAATAGGTCAACAATAAGATTTAAATCAGGTCCTTCAGAATCAAGAGTAATTGCGTATCTTAAAGGCATCCACAGGTTTTTACCTTTAATTTTTGTCTCATTTTGAACATTTTTCATCAGATCCCCAAGATTATCTTTGGTCAGTTTTTCCACGGATTCTACTTGTTTTATAAAATTGGCAAGGACTTGTTTTGAGTTTTCCTCCCTTAATACTTTTAAAACTTCAGGATCTGAAGCTTCGGGATTGTTTTCAAAGAATAACGAAAGACGGTTTTCAATTTCAGAAAGGGTTACCAAACGGGGCTGAAGGATTTTTATAATCTTCCTGAGAATTTTCTGATCTTTCCCGGCATATGGAGTTTTGTTTATAAATGGATTCAAACGCTGCTGTAAATCGTCCAATTCGAGTTTTTGAATATACTGCTGATTCATCCAGTTAAGCTTTTCCTGGTCGAAGACTGCTCCGGATTTGTTTACCCGTTCAAAGCTGAATTCTCTGATCAGTTCCGGGAGAGTAAACAACTCCTTATCTTCTCCAGGAGACCAGCCAAGCATGGCTACAAAATTCACCAATGATTCCGGAAGAAATCCATTATTCCTGAAGTCCTCTACAGCAACATCTCCCTGGCGTTTGCTGAGTTTTGAACGATCAGGATTTAATATTAAAGGCAGGTGTGCGAATTGCGGGGGATCCCAGCCAAAATAGCGGTAAAGCAAAAGATGTTTTGGAAATGATGGAATCCACTCTTCGCCGCGTACTACATGAGTTATTTTCATCAAGTAGTCGTCAATAACCACCGCCAGGTGATATGTGGGGAATCCATCACTTTTAACTATGACCTGATCTTCTGACTGACTGGTTTCAATGGAAACAATTCCACGGATTAAATCATTCAGTACCATAGTTTCCGGAACTTCCGGAATTTTCATGCGTACAACGTAATCCTCGCCTGATTCAGCTCGCCGGGATGCTTCTGATTTGGAGAGATTTCTACAAAATCCATCATAACGCGGGGTATTCCCTTTTTTGCGCTGCTCGTTTCTTAGTTTTTCAAGACGTTCTGATGTGCAAAAGCATCTGTATGCATTCCCCTCGTCAAGTAATAATCTGATATATTGAGCGTAAATATCAAGGCGCTCAGATTGACGGTACGGTCCATGTATCCCTCCATATTGCGGACCTTCATCAATTTCAATGCCTGACCATTCCAACATACTGGTCAATTGATTTTCAGCCCCTTCAAAAATTCTTTTCTGATCTGTGTCTTCTAAACGAAAAATGAATTTCCCACCGTTTTTACGAGCGTATAGCCAGCAAAAAAGCGCAGTACGCAAACCACCTACGTGTAAATAGCCAGTGGGACTGGGGGCAAAGCGAAGACGAACCATTAGTTACTGAATTATTGAGAATAGAGTGACGGGATACTGAAACTTTTGCTTTTCACCTCTTTTCAAACCTACGCATTCTGATATTAAGCAAAAGGCCTATTCCGAACATCATTGAAAGCATTGAGGAACCGCCATAACTGAAAAAAGGAAGAGGTACGCCAACTACCGGCATCAAACCTGTTGTCATGCCGATATTGATTAAAACATGTGAAATTATGATCGCAACAATTCCAGTAATTTGAATTGCACTAACGCGATTTTTAGACTTCAACACACCTGCAAGCGACCACAGTGCGAGTGTTAAAAATAAAACCAGTACGAGCATTGCACCAATAAACCCCCATTCTTCGGCAAAAACTGAAAAGATAAAATCCGTGTGATGTGCTGGTAAAAAATTCAGCTGACCCTGAGTCCCCTCTCCAAAACCTTTCCCCAGAACTCTGCCGCTACCTATGGCGATTTTAGACTGAATAATATGGTATCCGGCCCCTAGTGGATCTCTCTCCGGATTAAGAAAAGTCAGAATCCTCCCTTTTTGATATGGTTTGAGTACATAAATCCATAAGACTGGAAGAGATGCCAGTGTCAATACCCCAAGTGTAACAATAGTTTTGAAACGGATTCCCATCATGAATATGATTGGGATAAAGACAATCAAAAGTAACATTGCAGTCCCTAAATCAGGCTGCTTGACAATTAACACTACAGGAACTGCCATTAATATAAGAGGCCAGATCATCCAAAGCCAGTTCCCCTTTGGTCGTTGGAATTCCCTGAAATGATGTGAAAGAGCTAAAACCAACGTAAACTTACTGAATTCAGAGGGCTGGAAAAAGAAAGGACCTATTTTAAGCCATCTTTGAACAGGGGCTCCAGGACCTCCAGTACCGTAAAACAGCACCAATACTAGCAGGCCTATCACAACCAAATGCATTATGAAACCTAAACGTGCCCAGTTCCTATAGTGAATAAACTGGGTTAAAATAATTACCCCGATTCCGGCAAAAATACGATAGATTTGATACATTAAATAATTTTCCTGACCAGGGGAACCTACCGTAGCAGACGATAGAGCAATCAGCCCTATGCCGGCTATCATTAGAACCAGCCCGCAGAGCGTCCAATCTATGTTGCCTAACATCCTTCGATCAAGCATATTTAATTTTTATTTAATATTGTAAATTCACAGATTAGATTTAAATGATTTTTTTTAAAGAACATTGATGGGTGTAGTCAGTTCTTATTTAATAAGTGTTTTAAAATTAAACATGGTTTGCCCACGCATTTAATCAGCTGATTTATTCCCAGCTGACGATTACCAATCTTTATATTACTTATATTACTCTAGTGATTTAAGTTTGAATTTATAGTCAAAATTGGAGGTTAAATAGTGCTCATTAGTATCTTGTACGTTTACCCTTTTGCACTTATTATTGTAAACCTTCAGAAATTCTTAGTTCAGTCAGGTATTTCCCTGAAATTGGTAATTTTTTTATTAGAGGACTGTTTCTATCAACCACTCTCCAAAAAGGTAAATCAGGTTCCCCTCCATTTGATTGCTCTATAGAAGCCT
>JAKUUF010000098.1 GCA_022448705.1 SAR324 cluster bacterium
TCTATGACTGTGATTCCTTCTCTTTTAAATCGTGAAGATGTTGCCTTTCCTATTCCTCTGATACCACCAGGGACAATTGCAATTTTACTTTCAACTTCATTCATTTCAATTAATTTCGACTTTTAATCCCGATTTTTCTGCATCAATCGCTGCTTCGCAGATTTCCTGAACATGTAGTGCGTCAGCCAGTGAGTCCACTCCCGCATTAGGTTCTCCTCTCACACTCTGAACAAAATCCCATAGCTCTTCCCTTAATGCCCCCATTGTCCGACCGTCAATTTCAGGCCAGAATCCAAGATCAGGAAAATAACTGGCTGATTCGTCATTGATAGTCAGTGAGGGTTCATATGTTTTAAGAAATGAGGAACCTTTGGTTCCAAGAACTTCAATCCAAGCGTCTACAACTCCATTACCGGTCTGCTTATCCTCTCCCCAGCCCAATATGTTTGCTGGAGTACCATCCGGCGCGAGCCATGCTGATTCAAGAGTGCATAAAGTCCCTTGTTCCATCTCCATTATCATCACAAAGGTATCTGGCTGCTCAAAACCAAGATGATACCCACCCCAGGCAGTTATTGACCGGCAGCGCTGTTGACTGATCCACAAAACAAGATCGATATCATGAACAAGAGTCTCATAAACTGGATGAACACGATGTCCATATGCTTCAAACCAAGACCTGGATGCATCACGTTTTGCACGAATGTTAGCCAGTGTTCCTAGCCTGCCTGCTTGAACCTCCCTTTGAAGTATCCTGTGTCTTGGTTCATATCTAAGAATATAACCAAGACGAAGCAGCAGGTTCCTCTGTTTGGCTTGGGCAATCAAATCACGGGCCTCATCAAGTTTCGTAGAAAGTGGTTTTTCACAAAAGACATGAATGTCTTTATTAAGAGCATGCTTTACAAGCTCTGCATGAGTATCTTCAGGAGATACTATTGAGATAGCATCCACATCCACCTCTTCCATCATCCTGAATGGGTCCTTAAATATTGCAGCTTCTGGAAATTCCTTACGCGCCTTTTCTAATGCTAATTCATTAGGTTCAGCAATGGCTAGAAGTCGTGAAGACGGGTAGTTTGCAATCACGTTTGCATGATGCCTGCCGAATCTTCCAAATCCAGCCAGAGCAAAATTGGATACATCAGTTGTTTTTTTGGACATCAATCGTTTCTATTCGACGTAATCCTACTCTGATTAGAATAATTAAAGAGGTGCAAAGCCTCTGGTCTTAAACTAAATTGAAGATTTTCACCAGATTTAATTTTTTCTTCAGATGGAACCAGGATAGAAATGGTGTTTTCTCCCAATTTCAAATATACAAGCTTTTCAGCACCTAGAGATTCAACCACAGTAACGGTTCCAGATACTCCCCCTTGAGAAACCAGCTCAATCTCATTTGGTCTAAATCCCATAATAACAGCATTCTCGCCTAAATTTTTTATAGAATCAGGAGCAGGAAGTTCTAAAGAATCATTCTTTAAGAATTTATTTCCATTCTTTTCATTGATCTCCATATTGAGAAAATTCATAGGAGGGCTTCCAATGAATTCTGCAACAAATCGACTTGATGGGTATTTGTAGATATTCTCTGGAGTATCCAACTGAACAACTTCACCTTCATTCATAACTGCTAATCTATGGCCCATAGTCATTGCTTCGACCTGATCATGAGTGACGTAGACCACCGTGCTTTTAAGTTCTCCTGTTAATTCGATTAGTTCCTTACGGGTTTGAAGCCGAAGTAAAGCATCAAGATTTGAGAGAGGCTCATCCATGAGAAAAACTTGAGGGTTCCTGACAATGGCTCTTCCTAACGCAACTCTTTGTCTTTGTCCACCGGAAAGCTGACGTGGTTTACGATCGAGCATATCTTCCAGATCGAGCATTTTTGCAACACGAAGCACACGTTTTTTTATATCATCATCGTCAAATCTTCGTGCTTTAAGAGCAAATCCAAGGTTCTTCCCTACTGTCATGTGTGAATACAAAGCATAATTCTGGAAAACCATCGCAACATCTCGCGCTCCAGGTGGAAGGTGGTTCACAGTACGATCTCCGATTTGAATCTCCCCATCGCTTATCGATTCCAACCCTGCAACCATCCTGAGAGTAGTTGTTTTTCCACAACCAGAAGGCCCAACAAACACCAGGAATTCTCCATCAGCAATATCCACGCTTACATTATTAACAACAAGTGTATTGCCAAAATATTTATTTAAATTTTTAAGTGAAACAGAAGCCATAATATCCTTCTTATTTTATTGCACCGGCTGAAATGCCGCGGATGAACCAACGTCCAACAATGAGAAAAAGAATGAAAACCGGTAAAGCTGAACCCACAGCACCAGCAGCGGCAAATCCCCAATTGACCCGATATTGACCAAATACGATCCCCGTTAGTCCAATGGGAAGAGTATGAAGGTCATTTGACAGGAGAAGGGTCATTGCAAAAAGGTATTCTGTCCAGGAAACAATAAAAGCAAACATTGCAATGGCAATGATTCCGGGAGCAGCTTGTGGAATAATTATCTGGAACAGAGTCCGAGTCTTGCTTATACCATCAACTGCAGCAGCTTCCTCCAACTCTGGAGGCAAACTTCTTAAGAATGCCTGTAAAAGCCAAATCCCAAATGGTACAGCAAAAGCAGTATTCATGAGTGCACAGCCCAAATGGCTGTCTATAAGTGATAAGCCATCAAATATTTTGAAAATTGGCACAACCAGCAGTGCAGTTGGAAAAATATAAACACTGAGAAGAAAGAAACTCAACACATTCCTCCCCCTGAATTGAGTACGATACACGCTGTAGGCGCCAGCAACGATCAAAGGAAGTGAAAGGATAACTGTGTATATGGATACAATAAAACTGTTGATAACCCATTTCCAGTATGCTGATTTAGCAAAAAGTGAAACGTAATTTTCTAAAGTTATATTTTGAGGTATAAGAGTCTGATTTCTAACCAGTTCCATATTTGGCCGGAATGAAGCAATGAGAATCCAAAGAAAAGGAGCCAGTAAGATAAACATAATCAAAACAATGACCAGCAATCTTAAAATCGAAATGGCTGAATAAGAAGAATTCATTTGTTACTTTGATAGATCCTTAAAGGTTTCGTTGGCAAGGATGAATTGTTTTCGATTTAAAAAGATAAAAACAATTGCGAAGATTATCAGAAGTAAAAGAAAAATGATTGCTCCTGCTGAAGCTTTTGAAATGTTGTATCCATAGAATGCGGTGTCGTACATGAGCACCGGTACAGTTGTAGTGGATACTCCTGGTCCACCACGTGTCATCATCCAGATTATGTCAAAGACATTTGAAGCCCAAAGTGTTCCCACAAGTCCAAGGACGGTAAGCGTAGGCAGCAGATTAGGGAATGTGATCGATTTGAACTGCAGCCACATTCCTGCTCCGTCTACTTTTGCAGCTTCATATTCTTCTTCTGGAACACTCGCCAGAGATGCAAGGAAGATTATGGTTAAAAAAGGTACGTATCTCCAGGAATTAACAAATGTAAGGCTGATACCTGCAATTTCTGGATTGGCAAGAAAAAGCAGAGGTTTTTCTAACATACCCATACCCATCATGGATGTATTTATGATTCCTGAAGTAGCATCAAACATCCAGCGCCAGAGAATAGCAGTCACTGCTGCAGGTACTGCCCAGGGAAGTAAGATCCAAGTTCGCACAAAATTCTGTCCCCTGAAGGGCTGATTTATCAGCAATGCGATTAGAAGCGAGATGACAGTTTGGAATAATCCATTTGCAATGACCCAAACCGCACTTCGACCTAAAGAAGCGATGAAATTCTTGTCCCCAAAAAGGTCTAAATAATTCTTCAACCCCACCGTCTCAAACTCGCTCCCAACCACCCTTTGTGAAGTGAAGCTTATCTGAATTCCAGAAATAATAGGCAGTATCACCACCAAAATTACCAGAACTACAGCAGGAAGAATCAAGTACAGTCCAAGCCTTGCTTCACTATTACGGAAGTCATTTTGAGTCATAATCTAGAGCTGAATTAGTTCCAAAGAGAATTGCTTTGGATTCAGTAAAGGAAGGAAGGCAGATTGATTTATATCAACCTGCCCATAAAGCCTAATTGACGTTGAGCATCAATTCTTCCAGATATTGCACTGCTTCCTTTGGTGAAATGTCTTCCACAACCATTTTCTCCATTGCTTTTGCAGTGAAATTTTGTCCCTCAAATTGACCAACAGCAGGACAATAATTATTCTGCATGAAACCATACATTCCAGTATATGGTGCTTCATCTAAGGACATTTGGTGTTGTTTTTTAAATTTACTCAAAACCGGAGCTGAGAACATGATACGATTCGTTTTTGCATTATCTGTTACTGGAAGAAAAAGTCCGGGCTCTGAAGTGCCAAGCCATTCGCCATAGATTTCAGGACTAAGCCAAAAAGCCATGAACTTGGATATCCCTTCCTGTTTTTCAGGATCATCAGTCATAACCATGAACGCATTTGAATAAGAAAGGGAAAAGCGTTCGCCACTTCCGTCTGAAGGAACAGGGATTGGAGCCGCACCCAAGTCGTTTGCTGTCAATCCTGAATCATTGATCCAAGAGTTCATAAAAGCGTTTTTGAAGGTAATCATTGACGCTTTACCTGAAACGAGAGCCCCTTCCACTTCAGCCCAGGCATAAGATCCAATATCTGGAGGGCTGTACTTGGCAAGCTCTTTTAGGAAGGCGTATGCACTTACATTTTGAGGATTGTTAACAATTGGTTTGCAGTTGTCGTCAAAGATTTTCTTTCCTCCAAAAGCTCCCATCCATGTATAGATGGATTGTGTCCCAGCCAGCGTGTCACTAGCTGGAAGAGCAAAACCATATTGCCCTTTGCTTGGTATAGTCAATTTCTTTGCTGCCGCAAGAACTTCTTCAGTGGTTTTTGGAGGATGAGGAATTCCAGCTTCTTCAAAATGCTTCTTGTTATACATCAGGAGTTCTAACATTCCAAAAGCTGGAATGGCCCAAATTTCTCCATCTGCACGATACTGGTCAACATAAGCCCCTATAAATTTTACTTCTTTGGCAACCTTGTTAAAAACTCCTGTAGCAGGTTGAACCCCTCCAGTCTGCCTAATGGCAGTAAAAAAAGCTGGTATAGCTTGCTGGAGGTCGACTCCAACCCCTGCTTCAACCTGTGCGGTAACACGTGAATAAGCTTCACCCCAACCTACTACATTCTGTTTCATTCTATATTGTGGATATTTTGCATTGAATTTGTCCACTACAACTTGCATGGCTTCCACTCGGCTGGGTGGCTGTTCCATGTGCTGCATGGTAAGTTGAATCGTTTTCGCTTGTACGTTAATGCCCAACAGGCCTGCAGCAAATGTTAAACTGAAGAGCTTCATCAAGCGAAAGGATTTTCCATAAAAACTATTATCCATTTATTCCTCTATGATTAAGGTTAATAAAAACTGACAAATCAGTGATAAAGCACGCATGCTAAATCTATACATGATTATTGTCAAGAAAAAATATTTCCTGTATTTATGAGTAAATTTATTTTTTAACCAGTATTTTATAACTCCATAATAAAAGGCCAAACCTATTATAAATTTATTCGAACTTTAGAAACGAAAAAGTCTTTCAGCATTACCTCCCTGAATTAGTTCCTGTTCCTCCTGACTAATGTCTGGAAGTAGTTTACCAACTAGGTTCAATTGTTCCACATATCCGGGTATTTCCAAGGTCCAGGGAAAATCGGAGGCCCATAACATTCGTTCCGCCCCGAAGATATTAAATAATCTTTGGGATACTGATAGCATATCTGCGTAGGGATATGGAACATGACTGAAGGCATACTGCCCTGAAAAATCGACAAATGTGTTCTTGTTCGAGGCAATTTCTTCGAGAAGGTCCAAGGTTGGAGGAGGTATGCTGACGTTGAAATGCGGCCGGTCATGCTTATCAATAGATAG
>JAKUUF010000099.1 GCA_022448705.1 SAR324 cluster bacterium
AAGCAAGAAGTCTTGTAGCATTATTTGTCTATGCATCCTATAGCAAAAATATTATGAACCATGATCAGAATTAGATCAAATTTGGAAAGTCTAATTTACGATCATATTTTGGTTTCTCTAGCCGGCAATAAAGCAAATTAAATGAATAGATATTATTAATTGCCAACGTATAAATTCAGCTTATGTCTGTAATAGATATTAAAATTCCCAGTCCTGGAGAGTCGATCACCGAAGTTGAAATCGGCAGCTGGCTGAAGTCTGATGGTGACTTTGTGCAAGTTGATGAAACTATTTGTGAGATTGAGTCTGACAAAGCCACTTTGCCTTTGATTGCAGAAAATTCCGGAAAACTGAAGATTATTCTTAATGAAGGTGATACTGCCGGGGTAGGAGATGTGGCTTGTACAATTGATACCTCAGGAACAAGCACGGAAAACATAAAGACTGATAATTCTGCTGCGCAGAAGTCAAATCTCAAGGAGAGTTCATCGGAAAGTTCAAAATCCATCGATTCCTCTTTATCTGCTGAATCCAGTATTAGCCAGCATTCGATTCCCTATACCGATGGGCACCCATCTCCTGCTGCAAAAAAAATGATGGCAGAGTCAGCTGTATCAAATTTGTCCGGAAGTGGTCCGGGTGGGAGAGTGACCAAACAGGACATTCAGCAGCATTTGTCAAATGTTCCGGAATCTTCAAGTTCAACTCCTGAAACAGAAAAGCATGCTGATTCTCAATTATTTTCAGGTTCAAGAAATATTAAACGGGAACGTATGTCCCGCTTACGCCGTAAACTGGCTGAAAGGCTTGTTAGCGTTAAAAACGAGACTGCAATGCTGACGACATTTAATGAAGTCGATATGAGTGCAATTGTTGAATTACGCTCACAGTGTAAAGATGCCTTTATGCAAAAACATAATGTAAAACTGGGTTACATGAGCCTGTTCACCAAAGCCTGTACCGAAGCTTTGGAAATGTTCCCTGCAGTGAACGCACGAATTGATGGTAATGAAATAGTTTTTCATGATTATGTTGACATGGGCATTGCGGTCAGTGCACCAAAAGGTTTGATGGTCCCTGTGGTGCGGAATGCGGAATCCCTTTCTCTTGCCCAGATTGAGATTGAAATAGCAAGGCTTGCACAACGTGCCCGAGAAAACATACTCAGCATTGATGAAATGGAAGGCGGGACCTTTTCAATTACAAACGGAGGAGTTTTTGGATCAATGCTTTCCACCCCCATCATAAATCCACCTCAAAGCGCTATCCTGGGAATGCACAATATAGTTGAAAGACCAATGGCTGTTGATGGAAAAATTGAGATCAGGCCATTGATGTTTGTTGCTTTGTCTTACGATCATCGGATTATCGATGGACAGCAGTCAGTCAGTTTTCTTGTTAAGGTTAAAGAAAATCTGGAGAATCCAGCCAGAATGCTTCTGAGTTGAACTGGAACTTTTGAAAGCATCTACTTGTACACTTAATTGTTTCTGGCATAAAGTCAGGAGCAAAAAACATGTTTTGGAATTTGCTTTTTGGGCAAAAATCTTTGGATTTTTCAACTCATATAAAGCAAGCATCAATTTATATCATTCTTACTATCTTCAAAAAATTTTAAGCAATGACTAAATATGACACCACTGTAATCGGTTCCGGACCAGGAGGCTATGTTGCGGCAATTCGCTGTGCACAGCTAGGTTTGAAAACAGCAATAATTGAACGCTATCCTACCCTTGGAGGTACATGTCTGAACGTAGGCTGCATTCCTTCAAAAGCCCTGCTTGATTCCAGTGAACATTTTAACAATGCGAAGCATAATTTTGAGGCACATGGAATCAACACCCAGAAGCTTGAGCTGAATTGGCCCAGGATGCGTCAGCGTAAGGATGATGTGGTAAGTCAGACCTGTGATGGACTCCAGTACTTAATGAAAAAAAATAAAATCACTGTTCTTAACGGTCATGGGACATTTAAAGACAAAAATACAATCACTGTGAAAGGCAAGGCCAATGATGAGCAAACGGTGAATACTGAATATACAATCATTGCAACCGGTTCAAAGCCGTCAAGCATTCCTGGTGTAAACTGTGACAAGAAACGCATCATCACCTCCACAGAGGCCCTCAGTCTGCAGGAAGTCCCGGAAAAATTAATTGTGATTGGCGGTGGTGTGATCGGGCTTGAACTTGGTTCAGTTTTTAACAGGCTAGGTTCAACAGTGCAGGTTGTGGAATATCTTGATCGATTGGTTGCCGGGATGGATATTTCTTTGGGAAAGGAGGTCCTGCGGGTTTTAAAAAAACAGGGTATTGAATTTTTTCTCAGTCATGCTGTTCAAAAAGCAGTTGTAAATGGAAAAAATGTTGAAGTTACTGCAAAAAACAAACAGGGGAAAGAAGTGAAATTCAGCGGGGATTACTGCCTGGTGGCCGTGGGACGGAGACCATATACTGAAAATCTGGGGCTGCAAGATATTGGCATTACTCTTGATGAACAGGGACGAATCACAGTTAATGAACACCTGGAAACATCGGTGTCCGGAATATATGCAATTGGTGATGTGATTAAAGGTGCAATGCTCGCACACAAGGCAGAGGAAGAAGGAGTTTTTGTCGCAGAAACAATAGCAGGGCAAAAACCACACATCAATTACAAATCAATTCCGGAAGTACTTTACACATGGCCGGAAGCGGCAGGTGTGGGATTTACTGAAGACGAACTGAAAGCTGAAAATTATAACTACTCCTCAGGCAGCTTTCCTTTCAAAGCACTTGGTCGAGCCCGTGTATCAATGGATACAGAAGGTTTTGTGAAAGTACTGGCAGATAAGGATACTGATGAAATACTGGGCATACACATTGTCGGAGCACGTGCCGCGGACTTGATTGCTGAAGCAGTTGTTGCGCTGGAATATAGAGCAAGTTCTGAAGACATTGCACGCATGTCCCATGCCCATCCTACTTACGCAGAGGCTATCAAAGAAGCAATGCTTGACGCAACAGGGAAACGCTCGCTTCACACCTGACTAAAAACTGAGATGACAGTCAGTAATCAGCACAGGACTAAAAGACGGATTTTGATTGTTGACGATGTTGAGAACAACTGCCTGCTTATTGAAGATCATCTCCGTTCAGCACTGAAATGCGAGTTTCGTATGGCTTCATCAGGTAGGGAAGCCCTAAAAATTCTGAAAAACTGGCTTCCGGATTGTATTTTGATGGATATCATGATG
Source organism: SAR324 cluster bacterium (assembly GCA_022448705.1). Classification (GTDB taxonomy): domain Bacteria; phylum SAR324; class SAR324; order SAR324; family NAC60-12; genus Arctic96AD-7. Next base: position 3,233 of record JAKUUF010000099.1, read on the forward strand.
CCTGAAATGGATGGTATCGAAACAACTCGATGCATTAAAAGAATTCCAGAATGCCATGATATTCCTGTGTTGATGGTTACGGCAAAACAGGAAATGGATTCATTTGAAGAGTCCTTTGACGCAGGGGCTGTGGATTATATTTACAAGCCGATCGACCGCACTACATTGGTGGCAAGAACGAAGTCAGCACTACGCAGTAAAGAAGACCTGGACAGAATTAAAGAACTGAACAAAGAACTTTTTCAAAAAAAGGAAGAACTCAGCAGTTTTTCTCACACCGTCAGCCATGACCTGAAAGCACCTGTGGTTGGAGCAGCAAGCCTCTTCGATTTATTTCTGCTGCGCATCAAAAAAGAGCATCCTAAGATAATTGGAGATGAGAGCCTGAAAGAGATACTGGATCGTATACCAAAGGCATTGCATAAAATGCTGGATTTTATCAATACTCAGCTTGATTATGCAGAAGCAGGCCAGGTAATTGGTCGACTTGAATCAATTTCAATGAACAAACTGATCAGTGCTGTAATTGAAAATTTTGAATATGCTGAAAGAGAAGGTATGGTGCTTTTCAGTGAGTTGCCGGAAATGCCTGAGACAAAATGCGACTCAATTAGGATGCTTAAAGTCTGGCAAAACCTGATTGCAAATTCGATTAAATACAGGGGAGACAAGAATCCGGTAAAGATTTTTTTTGGCGGGCATGAAAATGCAGATTCGGTTAAATTTTGTATTCGCGATGACGGCCCTGGCATATACCTGGAAAATCAGCACAAAGTATTTGAGACTAGTGCCCGCTTGAATTACGATGTCGATGGTTATGGATTTGGTTTGGCAACAGTAAAGAAAATAATTGAAGCGCATGGTGGAAAAATATGGATAGATTCAGAAATTACAGATGGTGCCTGCTTTGTTTTTGAACTACCACAAGAATCTGTAATTAATTAAGACAGAAATGGAAAAACAAGACGTCAAATCTATTTTCAGCCTTGATGGAACAAGAAAGTTCATTGCCTTTTTGTCTCAGTTTGCCAAAAAAGAAAAACCTGTATATAACCTTAAATCTGTTAAAATTCCAAGGACTTCCGGGCGCACCCTGAAAATACTGGCCTTTCTTCTACGCACTCCCGTAACTCGAAGTCTGCTGATTCCAGTTCTGCTTCGTCAGGCAGGCATTCAAAGCTTAAGAAAATGCAAGGTTGAAGATGAACCACTGATGCATCCTGTTCATCCTGCAGATAAAAAAATCACTTCTTCAGTCGCAAAAAAATCCATCAAACAGTTCTTTGATTCATTTGAGAAAAAAGAGGTCTCTGACCCTGCAGTGAAAAATCCCGGTGCAGAAATGAAAAGCCTTTTTAATCCTGAAACGGCATTTGATTTTCATCAAGCCTATCTTGAGGGAAAAACATCTCCTGTTGATGTTGCAATGCGTTTGCTGGATATAATTCGCAGCATTGAAGAAAGTGCTGTGCCTTTACGTCCATATATAGCCTGGGAAGAGCGGGAATTGATGAAGCAGGCAAATGCTTCTGCAGAACGCTTTTCGAAGGGTAAACCGCTGGGTATTCTTGATGGTGTACCTGTGTCAGTAAAAGATGAGCTGGATATGCTCCCTTTTAAGACGATGATTGGTACCAGGTTTTACAGTAATCAGCCTCCTGAACAGGATGCAACCAGTGTGGCACGTCTACGTTCTGCCGGAGCACTTATGGTTGGCAAAACCAACATGCATGAAATTGGTCTTGGAGTTACAGGACTTAATATTCATTATGGAACAACTCGAAATCCACATCATCTCGATCACTATCCTGGAGGTTCATCAAGCGGTTCAGCGGCTGCTGTAGCGGCAGGTCTTTCTCCCATCGCTCTTGGCTGCGATGGCGGTGGATCTATTCGCATTCCTGCCAGTCTATGCGGTGTTGTAGGACTTAAAACAACATGGGGCCGTATCAGTACCGCCGGGAGTGCACCTCTGCACTGGAGCATCGGTTCAGTAGGACCTATTACATCAACAGCCCGTGATGCAGCAATCGCATATTCATTTCTTGCAGGTCCGGATACAAGACAATCGTGTACCCAAGAACAGCCAGCTGTTGATTTGAAAAATTTTGAAAATACAAATTTAGAAGGTGTTAAACTTGGGGTTTTTAACTCCTGGTTCAATCATGCATCTGAGGATGTTGTGAAGTGCTGCGAACAGATGCTCAATTCGTTTAAATCTCAGGGTGCTGAGGTGAAGGAAATTGAAATACCTCATCTGGATGAAATACGAGTTTCACACGCAGTCACAATTACTACTGAAATGTTTACTTCACTGAAATCACATTTGAAACCATTTCGGCAGCCATTTGGCTTGGATGCTTTGATTAATCTTACATTGGCAAAGAAATTTTCCGGGAGTGAGTATGTAAAAGCTCAGCGGGTGCGAGCTAGAATGATCAGTAATTTAAAAAATATTTTCCTAGATGTTGACGCCATTGTTACACCCTCAACTGCCTGCACGGCACCACCGATTCTTGCTGATGCCCTGATAAATGGAGAGTCTGATCTAAAAACCCTGACAGAATTGATGCGCTTTGCTCCTGAAGCAAATCTTGGAGGATTACCGGCTGTTTCATTTCCAGTTGGTTATGATGCTAAAGGTT